>JAGQRJ010000053.1 GCA_020425635.1 Planctomycetota bacterium
CTCACTGTCTTAAGCAACACTGCTGGCCGCACTTCGAACCCACGAGCGGAGCGAGTGGTGAGGAGTGCGGGCTAGCCCGAGGGGCGCTCGCCGGCGGAGGAGTTCAGTCGACGGGCAGGGGGGCGGGGGGCGGGGCAGCGGGCGGCTGCAGCGCCTCCAGCTCGGCGTCGTCGTCGGCGTGATCCCGTGGCGGCGGCGGCGGCTCGAGGTCCTGAGGCAGCGCGGCGAGCAGGTCCTTGGCGTCGGAGGCGGCCTGGGTGTCGGGGTAGTCGCGGACCACGGCCCGGGCGTAGAGCTGAGCCGAGTAGTCTTGCCCGCGCCGCAGGTAGAAGCGCGCTTGCTCGACGGTGAAGGCCCCGAGCTCCTGCTCGAGTCGCGCGATCTCTTCGCCAGCCTCGGCCGCGTGGTTACCGGTCGGGTAGCGGTCGCGGTAAGCGCGCAGCTTGGCGAGGCCGGTCAAGAGCAGGCTCGTGTCGTAGGCGGGCCCCTCGGACTCGTGAACGTAGGTCAGGGCGGCGCGGAACTGCGCGGTCTGGGCCCACTCGCTCTCGGGGTAGTCCACCGTGAGTCGGTCCCACGCGTCTCGCGCGTCGGGGTAGTGCTCGAGGCCTTCGTGGGCCACGGCTATGTAGTGCATGGCGTCGTCCGCCAGGGCGTGACGCGGCCGGGCCTTCTGGAAGTTCGAGAGCAGCGTGATCCCGAACTCGCGGTCGAGGGTCTCGACCCCGAGGAAGAGCGACGGCTTGCGGGCCTTGCCCTCGGCGTAGGCGCGGCCGATCAAGAACAGGCGCTCGATCACCCCGGGGATCCGCCGGCTCGTGGGGAAGCTCTGGATCAGGGTCCGGTAGAGCTCGTAGGACTCGTAGTGGCGCCCGGCGGCGAGGGCCGCCTCCGCGGCGTAGAACACGTGCTCGCTGCGTCGCTGGGGGTCCTTCTCGGTCTGGGCCACGAGGGTGAAGGCCTCTTGCGCCGCGGCGTAGCGCCCGGCGCGGAAGTCGTCTTGTGCCTGGCGCTCGAGGGGGTCGCTGGAGGTCCCGCTGGCCAGGGGCGCGACCGTGACCAGGCCTTCGTCCTCGAGCCCCTCGGGGGCGGGGGCGGGGTCGCCAGCGCACCCCAGCAGCGCCACCAGCCACGCCGCGAGCAGCGCCGTCATGCTTCGAGAACCAGTCATGGGGGCAGTCTACTGCAGGAAGGCCTGCATGCGCAGCGGTCGCTCGAGGTGGTAGGTGAAGAACGCGTGCAGGAGCTGGCGCAGCTCCCGCCTGACGCCCGGGCTGAGGGCTACGAGGGTCCCGCGGCGCAGGGCCACGAGGGTCTTGAGCGCGCCGGGGGAGACCGAGACCGCGCCGGGGACGTGCTCCTCGGGGTCGACCAGGCCCCCGGCCGCGGGCGCGAAGCGGGTCGCCTGGGCGGGCACGCTCCCGTCGGGCAGGGTCAGCCTCGGGCTGAAGCCGGCGCTCTCGAGCAGCTTGAGCTCGCCGCGAATCAAGTGGGCGTCGAGGAGGGCCTCCTCGGCCGTGGCGAGGGCGGCGAGGGTCTCGCAGGCCGCGTCGAAGGCGTCCTCCGCGGGGAGCTCGAGCTCGGTCAGCGCCCGCAGCAGCTCGCCCACGTAGAGCCCGCGGTGCAGGCGTTCGAGGCTCTTGCGCAGGCCGGTGTGGCGCTCGCTGGGGTCGAACTCCTTCGCGGTCTCCAGGCCCTCGCTCTTGCGCGCCTTGCGGTACCACACCAGCTCGCCGCGCACGAGGGGCTCCAGCGCGCCCTCGAACACGCTCCGCGGGCGGCGCGCGCCCTTGGCCAGCACGTGCACCCGCCCGTGATCGCGGGTGAACAACCACGCGATCAGCGAGGTCTCCGAGTAGTCGATCACGCGCAGCACGATCGCGTCGCTCTTGAGGATCGCCACCCGACCTCCTGGCCCCCACGCTAACCCGAGGGCCAGACGGTCGAGGCCCCGGGGCGGTAGAATACGCCCAGCGAGGAATCCATGGACCCTGAGAGCTACTTCACCAACCTGGCGCTGGCCGCCTTCGTCGACGGAGAGGTCGACGCCGCCGAGCTGCGTCTGCTCGAACAACACGCCGAGAACCTGCACCTCTCCAGCGACGCCGCCCAGCGGATCCTGAATCAGGTGGCCGCGGGCGAGCTGAAGAACTTCTCCAAGCCCAAGGGCAAGGAGGCGCGCTACGGCGCCTTCAAGGCCGTGGTTCGGATCCTGCGCGTGGACGGCAAGCTCCGCGGCAAGGAGCAGCGCATGATCAAGCTCCTCGGCATGCACATGGAGATCGACGACGACACGATCGACGCGGCCCTCGGCCCCAAGTGGAAACCCGACTGATCGGGCGCCTGCGCCGGTTCGGGGTCCGCCCGAGCAGCTCTGCTGCGGCGCCGGCGCCCGAGCGGCCTAACCGAAGCGGGTCTCGACCCAGGCCCGCAGGGGCCCGTAGCGCAGACGGGCCGGGGCTGGGCTGGCCTCGGTCCAGAGCAGGTCGAACTCCCCCGCGAGGGCGGCGCAGAACGCCAGGTCGCGCACGCGGGCGTTGAGCTCACCAAACAGCCGAAAGGAGTTGCGCTTCAGGTTGCAGGAGCCCAGGAAGGCCTCGGGCTCGCCGTCGCGCTCGAACAGCGCCGCCTTGGCGTGGATCATGTCCGGGTGCAGACGGACCTCGAGGTCTCCCCCCTGCGCGCGCAGCCAGCTCAGCGCCGCGGCGTTGGCGTGGGGATAGACGTTCGGCACCCGCGGGAGCACGAGCTCGACCCGCGCCCCGTGCGCGAGCGCCAGGCGCAAGATCCCGGCCCCCGTGTAGTCCAGGTAGGCGTGCACGAGGCGCAGCCGGGTGACCCCGGGGTCGCTGCACAGCGCGCGGAAGGTCGCCTCGAGGTCGTAGCGCCCGCGGCGAGGCAGGTTGAGCACGAACTCGGGGTCCACCCCGGGAGCGGGTGGCTCACCGCGCAGGCGAGCGCGCACGCGGCGGGCGGAGTCGCCTTCGAGCCGCAGCGCGAAGTCTCGCCATGGGCGGAAGCGGTCGCCGAGGTTGATCCCGCCGAGGAAGGCCACCGGCTGCGTGCCCCGCCGCCACACGAGCGCGACCTTGGAGTGGTCGTAGGCGCGGCGAGCGATCACGCGCAGGCGTTGCTCGCCCGCGGCCATGCGCCGCGCGGCGGGGAGCAAGGTCCCCGTCCGCTCGACGAAGCGCGAGAGCCACGACGCCCAGGTCGCGTCGCAGGCGAGCCGCACCCACACGCCGCGCTCGGCGGCCCCTGCCAGCGCGCCGAGCACGCGCTGGGAGGACTCACCGGGCTCGACGATGTAGGTCAGCACGTGCACCCGGTCGCCCGGACCGCACGCGGCGACCTCGGCCAGGAGCGCGTCGACGAAGGCGTCGTAGCCGCTGAGCAGGGTCGGCGACGTCACCTACAGCAGCAGTCGCCGGGCGAGGCGCGCGGCGAGCAGCGCAGCGCTGAAGGCGAGCACGTAGCCCAGGCCCACCAGGCACAGGCGCACGTAGAGGAAATAGGGCGGCTCCGGCGGCGCGACGCGGTCGCTGATCCGCTGGCGCGTGGCGTCGCTGCCTGCGCGGCGCGCCGCGCTGGAGGCGGTGCGTCGCGCCCGCGCGCTGTCCTGGGCTGGGGCGCGGGCGCTGTCGCGCTTCGGCGATCGCGCGCTGTCCTGCTGTGGAGCACGGGCGCTGTCGCGCTTCGGCGCGCGAGCGCTGTCGCGTTTGGCCTCGGCCTTGCCCGTCGAGCGCCGCCGCGCGACCGCCGAATCGGCCACGCCCCCTCCGCCCTTCGCGCGCTTGCTCTCGCGCGCAGAGTCGCCCCGCGCTTGACGGGCCGAGGGGGGGAGCCGCGGCGGGGTGTGCGCGCCGGCGTCGGCCGCCTCGCCGGCGCGGGCGAGGGCGAGCTCGATCCGCTCGCGCGCGACCTCAGCGGTGGGGCGCAGGGCCGGGTCCTTGGAGAGCAGCTTCTCGAGCAGGTCGAGCAGGTCGAGGTCCTCGTCGACCCCCGCGAGGGGGAGCGGGTCAGGGCTCGCGTGCAGCGCGAGCGCCTCCTCGACCTTGCGCGCCTTGAAGGGCAGCTCCCCGCTCAGCAGTCGACACGCGAGGAGCCCGAAGCTGTAGAGGTCGCTCGCCGGACCGCTGGGCTCGCCGCGAGCCTCCTCGGGAGACGCGTAGGTCCCGCGCACGGTCGCCAGGCGCGAGTAGGGGCGCAGCCGAGCCCCGGGAGGCTCACCCAGACCGCGCAGTTTGACGCGCTGCCGGGCGTCGACCAGCACCGAGGCCGGGGTCAACAAGCCGTGGTGCTTGCCTCGCGCGTGGACGTGCGCCAGGGCCTCGGCCAGCCCGGCGAGCGCGCGCAGCGCCGCGCTGCGCTCGAGCCCGTCGTCGCCGCGCCAGCGCTCGGCCAGCGAGCTCCCCCCGAAGAGCTCGAACACGGTGTAGGTCTTGTCGCCGGCGACCACGTCGAGCACGGTGAGCACGGCGGGGTGCTCGAAGGCGCCGGCGCTGCGCGCGCGGTGCTGGTAGGCGCTGACGAACTCCGGGTCCCCGGCGAGGTCCGGATCGAGGACCTCGACCACCACGTCGCGGTCGAGGGCGCCCTGGCGACCGTGGTAGAGGGTCCCGTATTCGCTGCGCCCGCGGCGCTTGGCGACGGTGACGCCGCCCAGCTCGGTGCCAGGGACGAGCGGATCGAGCTCGACGTCGTAGCGGATCACGGTCTCGCCCACGGAGATTCGGTCGCCGTGGTGCAGCGGCACGGGCGTCTCGGTGAGGCGCTGCGCGTTGAGGCTCGTGCCGTTGCGGCTCCCGAGGTCGCACACCGTCCAGCGGCTGCCGCGGCTCCGCAGCGCGAACTGCCGGCGCGAGGCCTGGACCTCGTTGAGGGTCAGCGCGCAGGACTGCAGCCGCCCGGCGACGTGTTCGCCGGGGGTCAGCGGGTAGCGCTCGTCGGTGCTGATCACGAACAGGGACGGCACGCCGCTACGATAACCCGACGGAGGAGCGGCCCGAGCCTCCAGGGCGCCCGCGCCTGGACTCCGTTCGACAGCCGCCGCGCCGCTGAGCGTCGTCGTTGAGGCCGGTCAGAGCCCTCAGCGCGGAGGATCCCATGCTAAAACTGCAGCAGCACGCGCTCCGAACGGAGACGACGACTCAAGGACCCTGCATGGACGGACTCACCCTCGCCACCACGTTGGCGCAGATCGCCTGGGACAAGAAGGGCGAGGACCTCGTGATCCTCGACCTCCGCGAGCGCCACAGCCTGATCGACTACTTCGTGATCGTGACCGCCCGCAACGCGCGTCACGGCAAGGTGATCGGCGAAGACGCCCTGGCGCGGATCAAGCAGCTCGCGCCAGGGACGCCCCGGCACCTGGAGACGGCAGACGACTGGATCCTGGGCGACTTCACCGACGTCGTGCTCCACGTGTTCACCGAGGAGGCGCGGGTGTTCTACGACCTCGAGCACCTGTGGGCAGACGCGCCCCGCGTCGCGTGGAGCCCGAGCGAGGCCGGTCCAGAGTCCGCCGAGTCGGCGTGACGCTCGCTTCGCGCGGCTGACGCCGCGCTGCTCAGGCGGGGGGACGGACCCAACCGAGCAACCAGAGGCCGAGCAAGAGCAGCCAGGCGCTCGCGGCCAGCGCCCACGGCAGCAGGCTCGGGTGGAGGGTCGGCACGCGCCGGACCACGGTCGTCTCCAGCGCGCCGTCGACCTCGGGGGCGCGCTCGGCGACCACGGTCGGCTCGAGGATCGACGCCAGGGCGGCGGCGAACTCGCCCGCCGAGGCGAAGCGGCGGCTCGGGTCCTTCGCCAAGGCCTTGAGGCAGATCGCGTCGAGCTCGGCGGGGACGTCCGGGTTGACCTCGCTGGGCTTGGAGGGTCGCCGGGCCACGACCTGCTCGAGGACCTCCATGGACGTCCGTCCCCGGAAGGGCGGGTCCCCGGTGAGGCAGGCGTAGAACACCGCGCCCAGCCCGTAGACGTCGGTCCGCGGGCCAAAGCGGTCGCGATCCCCTTGCACCTGTTCTGGGCTCAGGTATCCCGGGGTTCCCATGATCACGTTCGCGTCGGTGAGGGTCAGCTCGCCGCTGAGCAAGGCCACGCCGAAGTCGGTGAGCTTGGCCCTTCCGCTGGCGTCGAAGAGCACGTTCCCCGGCTTGAGGTCGCGGTGCAGCACGCCCGCGGCGTGAAGGAACTCGAGGCCGTTGGCCAGGTCATAGACCGTGCGGGTCGCCTCGAGCGGCGCCATGGGCCCCTCACGCAGGCGCTGGAACAGGCTCCCCCCTGGACAGTATTCGAGGACGACGTATTTCTGTCCGTCGGCCTCACCCATGTCGTGGACGTCGACGACGTTCGGCTGGGCCGAGGCCTTGCGCAGCGCCATGCACTCACGGTCGAAGCGCTCGCGATCTTCCGCGCCCGCGCCGGGGCGCAAGGTCTTGACCGCGAACTCGCGGCCCTGCGGATCGCGGGCGAGGTAGACCTCGCCCATGCCGCCGGCCCCGAGCAGGCGCTGAACCGTGTAGGGCCCGACCGTGGACCCTGGCGCGATCTCGCCCGGGGGCAGGCCCTGAACCTTCTTCGCGCGCGCGGTCGGCTTGACCTTCGCCCTGGGCTTCGACGCCTGAGTCGGCGCCTCCACCTGCGGCAGGTAGGGGTTGTGGCGGAACCCCGAGCCTGACCGGCCGGAGTCGGGCTTGGTCCTCCCCTTGGGCAGCACGGGCGTCTTGTCCTTCTGGACGGCCACGGACCAGCCTCTCCGGGTCTCGAGGTCCTCGTGGTTGGCGTCCTGCAGGAGGCGCTCGAGCTCTTCCAGAGTGAAGGTCCCGCTCTCGACGAGGAAGCGGGCGAAGGTGGTGCGCTTGCATTGGGAGCGCAGCCGAACGAGCTTCTCCGTGGACCAGCCCGACTCCCTGCGGAGGCGGTGTTCGAGGGCTGTGTCCATGCCTGGCGTATCGATCAGCACACTCCTGAGTAGCAGCGCCCACTGGGAAATTCAAAGCACAGCGAAAGATCTCGAGGCCGGTCGGGTGCGTCCCAGGCTGGGCTCCAAAGCCGACGGAGTGGCACGCAGCAGATCGTCCAGGCTGGACGATCGGACCCCCGGCGGTCCGCCCCGGGGAGGGGTCCTCGCGAAAGACGCAGCGCTTGCGCCGGAACAGGGCTTGCAGTGAGCGTGCGTCCCGCACCCAACTGCGCCGCAACCCGCTGGCACGCTTAAGCCTAGGGCGGTCCGTCGGGGAGCTAGCCCGCGTCCTGGCAGGGCGCTTGCACAGGGGTTGGGTGCGAACGCGGGGCAGGCACCGCAAACCTTACCCCACTCCAGTTTTCAAACCGCAACGCTCTCATTAGGTGGCTGCTCCGCGTTCGCGACCGCACAACTCCACTCTACTCACTCGCCAGCCGTGCCCCTCGTCGGGTCACGGCTGGCCGCGTGTTCCGGCGAGCGCGCCCAGGCGCCAGAGCTCCCACTGTTCGAGCACCCCTGGGTAGTCGGGGAGGTCGCCGAACACGCGCACGAAGGACTCCGCCCAGCGCCGCGCGCCCTTGATCGCTTCGCCGTGCCCGACCAGCGCGCAGGTGTAGACCGTCTCGGTGCGGCGGTCCTTGCCGCTGCCGGTGGTGCGCGTGCTGCGGCGGCACACGGCGCTGATCCGAGCGACCTGGGACGTGAGCGCGCCGAGGCCGTAGTAGAGCTGCGCCGGCGGATAGGCCACGAGGGCCGCGTCCAGCTGCCGGTCGAGCTCGAGCATGCGCGCGCTCTGCTGCCCGCCGAGCTCGGCCAGCTCGGCCTGGAGCTCGCGGTTGCGCTGCTCCTCGGGGGTGGTGCTGAACACGTTGAGCCGATCCCAGACCGAGATCTCTCCGGCGACCTCTTCGCGCTCCCGCGCGAGCTCACGGTAGCCCACGGCCTGCTCCTGCACCTCGGCCCAGGTCGCGGCGAAGTCGCTCGAGACCCGGCTCGCGACCAGGCGCACCACCTCCGCGAAGTCGAGCGGCGCGAAGGGGCCGCCTCCCTCGACCCGAGGCGCCTGCGTGCAGTCCGAGACCGCCTGGAACAAGGTCTGCCGGGTCCCGCGCAACCCGTAGTGCTGCTCGAACACCTGCCGTGCCGCGTGCAGCGCGCCGTTCGCGCGAGCGCGTCCGTAGACCGAGCAGCTGCGCGGGCTGGAGCTGCTCCCGCCGTCGGTGTGGATCTCCTTGACCGCGCGCAGGATCTCGATCGTCGCGTCGCGCAACGCGAAGGGCGGCAGCGCCCCGACCCCCTCGCGGGTCAGGCCCAGCAGGGCCTCGTAGTGCTCGCGGAGGGTGGTGGTGTGAAACGCGCGTCGACCGCGGAGCACCCGCAGGCGAGCCTCCTCCTCGGTGTCCGACCAGAACACGAGCCAGTCGAGGGTCGAGACGCGCGCCTGAGTCTGCCGCTCGGCCTCGAGCACACCGCCCAGGAGCTCCGCGTGCTCGAGGGCGCGCTGACGAATCACGGGCGCCGAGCGCGCCTCGAGTCGCGCGAAGGCTCCAGCCAGGAGCTGAGCCTGAGGGGTGTCGGCGCCCTCCTCGCCGTCGAGGGTCGGCGTGTGGGCCGCCTGAGTGCGCAGCGGGACCCCAGGGAACGCGCGCGCGAAGGCCTCGTGGAGCCGCGAGAGCGCGGCGAACACGAGCGGACGGCGCGCGACCCGCGACACGGTGCCGAGGTGCCCGTCGGGGAGCAAGCGCTCGAGGGTCTCGGGCTCGAGCACCGTGAGCACCCCCAGGACCTCGGTCGCGCGCTGGTAGACCTCGAGCGGAGGATAGGCGCCGAGGGCTCGCAGCAGGTGCTGGTTGACCTGCTCGTAGCGCGTGCGCAGCGCGCCCTCGACCTCCTGCAGCTCGGCTTCGAGCTCGTCGCGGCGGACCTCGGCCTCGGTCTTGGTGAACACGTTGACCCGGTCGACGAAGCCGATCTCGCTCTCCGTGCGCGCGAGCGACTCCGCCACCTCGTCGCGCCGCGCGCCGAGCTCGAGCAGGGCCTGCCGATCGGCCTCGAGCTTCGTCCCCGCGACCCGGCGGGCCACGAGGGTCAGCAAGGCGCGCATGGAGAGCGGGGTGTAGCCGGCCCGGTCGTGGGTCTCGACCGTCACCTCGCGCTCGGCCAGGGCTGCGCGCCGGGTGGGGTCGCACACCTCGCGGAACAGCTCGCGCAGGTCGAGGTCCGGGGCGTAGGCCTCGCGCAGGCTCCGGGCCAAGCCCGCGGCGGCCTCCTCGAGGGACTCGCGGCGGACGTCGCGGAACAAGACCCCCGAGACCTCCAGGTCCTTGCGCGCGATCCTCAGCGCGCGCTCGAGCTGCTGCGCGAGCGCGACCGGCGGGAACTCCTTGCCCAGCTGCTCGAGCGCGCCGGCCTCGTCCTCGGTGGCCGCGTCGAGCTCCTGGCGCAGCTCGGCCAGGGTTCGGCGCAGCTGGGTCGAGCGGGCCTCGTCGGGCGTGTCGGAGAAGAACACCAGCCGATCCCAGAACGGAATGCGCTGCTCGACCTCCTCGAGTTCGCGGGTCATGGCCCCGATCTGGCTGCGCAGCTCGCGGGAGCGGGCGGCAGGGCCCACCCCCAGCTCCCGCATGCGCTGCCGGATCCGCTCGCCGAGCTCGGTCTCCACGATCGAGTCCGACTTACGCCAGCGCCAGCAGACCCGCGCGGCGACTCACCGCCACCTCGGCGGAGGCCTTGGCGACCGCGCCCACCAGCGCCTCGGGGAGGCTGTCGAGCCAGGCCTTGGCGTCGTCCATGCTCTTGGCGGTCTCGAGGTGCGCCTGGACGCCCTCGTCTCCGAGCTGACGGTAGAGGAAGGCGGCGAGGGGTGAGGTCTTGAGGTCGAAGCCGCTGCGCAGGGTCCGCCCGGTCTCGAGCAAGCTGAGGACCGTGAGGTCGGCGCTCGGCGCGGGCTCGACGCTGGAGGTGGGCAGGTAGTCTTCGAGGCGCTTGGTCGCCGGGCGACCGGGCTCGGGGAGGTCCCCCATGAACAGCGCGATCGGGGCGTCGCCGCCCGTGTGCAGGGCCAGGGCCTCGACCACCCGCGCCGCGAGCAGCTTCGCCCGCAGGTAGTGCACGCCGAGGGCGATGTTCTCGCCGGCCTGCGCGGTCATGCGCTCGAGCACCCCCGCCTCGGGCTGCCCGGCGAAGCCGAGGAACACGACCCCCGGGTCGAGGAACCCGAGGAAGCCGGCCATTTTCTCGATCGCCAGGCGGTAGTCGGTGACGGTGTAGAGCCGCTGGCCGCGCAGGGCGTTGTTGGTCTCGGGGAGCAGCTTCCAGGTGTTGTCGAGGAACACCGTGGGGTCGGTCGAGGCGAAGTTGCCCACGTCGCGGTTGGCGACGTCGGCCGCCTGCACCACGCACTGCTCCATGGCTGCGTCGTCGAGGCCCAGGCCGTAGGCCGTGTTGACCCCCGCCAGGCGGCAGTGGAGCCGCTGCAGGGGGCCGACCCCGTCTGCGCCCACGGGGCGGAAGGGGATCGTGGCCTCGATGCACGCCGCCACCTGGGCCACCGTCGAGCGCGGGAGGTGGTCGCCGATCTCCCGCGCCGCGAGCAGCGCCGAGAGGAACTCGTTGAGCCCAGCGTAGGGGGAGAGCGTGACCCCCGACTCGAAGCCGAACAACCCCGCCACCATGCTCCGCAGGGGGTCACCCTCGGGGTCGAGGGGCGCGAGCTTCACCGCGCCGTCCTCTTCGATCACCGCGTCTCCGACGCGGGTCTCGAGCTGGGGGAGCAAGCCGCCGTCGGCCTGGTAGTAGACCGTGTCGTGAAACAGGATCGAGAGCGTCGCCAGGGGGGAGGCGCCCTCGGAGATGTCGAACACGTGGTCGACGGTGTGGTACTGCCGCCCGCGGCCCGACATGGTCTCGTGGACCAGCACCGCCCACGCCTCGGCCATGAGCGGAGGCGCCGTTCCGCCCAGCCCGGCGAACGACTCAGTGAAGCGACCGATCAGCCGCTGCAACGTGGGGCGCTCTGCGTCCATGCGGGCCCTCCTCCTCGCTGGGAGCCATGGTAAGCGCCCAGGGCCGTCGGGGCAGGGGGGGCCGGGGTGTTTCGTGCCCCCGGGCGCTCCACGGCGAGCGACCCGTGAAGCACGGGGCTGCGCCCGCTCGCCCCCCGCGGCGCTAAGGCTGGCGTCCGAAACGGCTTGGGCGCGTGCCCCCCCCTCGCTGAATCCATGTGGCCCCGGCCGCGTCACACCAACCGAGCGCGCGGGGGGGACGAGGAAGTTCATGGCAGGCTGGTGTACGTGGATCGCGGTCCTGGGCTGCGCGACCGTCGGGATCGCGCGAGCCGACCGCTTGACCCTCAAGGACGGGCGCGAACTGGTGGGCAAGGTCGTCCGCGTCGGCGACCGGGTGCGGCTGGTCGGGCGCTTCGGCGAGGTCGAGTTCGACGCCGACGAGGTGGCCGGGGTCGAGCAAGAGCTCACGCCCTGGGAGCGCTGGGCTGCCGCGTTCAAGACCCTGCGCCCCGGCGACCTGAAGCGTGCGCTGGAGCTCTGCGAGCTCGCCTCCGAGCTTCGTGTGCGCAGCGAGATCCCCAAGGTCTTGCGGCGGGGCGCCGACCCGTCCCGCCTCGACCCCGCCGACCCGCAGCTGCTGGCAGCGGTCGAGCTCTGCGCCGACCACCGGCTCCCCGAGCTGCGGATCGCGCTCCTCGTCCTGGCCGCCGACGCGCAGCCCGCGGCCAAGGCCACCCTCGAGGCCGAGGACTACCACCTGCTGGAGGGCGCCTGGCTCCCGGCGCAGGTCTACTACCCCAAGATCGGCTACGTGCAGTGGGAGGGCAGCTGGTATCCGCCCTCGCAGCTCCCCGTCTTGCGCGCGAAGCGTCGGCTGCACACGGCCCGGGGCCGTGTGAACGGGCTGCGCGACGCCGAGCAGAGCGCGCAGAAGGACCTCTCCCGCGCGCAGTGGTGGGTCAAGAGCGCCGCCGCCCGGACCGCGAGCGCGGAGGCCAAGATCGCGGCCGGAGTCGACGCCGTCGCGGCGCGGGAGCGCGACCTCGACCGCGCCCAGGCGACGCTCAACCAGGCCCAGGCCGAGCAGACCGCGCTCGTCGCGAGCCCTCTGGGCTGCAGGCAGCCGCCGCGGGACGGCTCGGGCCCCGAGCTGGCCGAGCAGCGCGAGCGCTACCGGCGCGCGCTCCGCGAGCGCGAGGAGCAGCTCGACCGCCTGCGGGCGCGGGTCGAGTCTGCGCGCACCCAGCTCGACCACACCCAGCGGCGACGCGACGCCGCCCTGGGTGCGCTCGAGGCGGCGCGA
>JAGQRJ010000370.1 GCA_020425635.1 Planctomycetota bacterium
CGCGCAGGGCGGCTTCCAGGCGGCCGAGCGCAACGCCTCAGGGCTGAGCGTGGTGTGGGCGCTGGGGAGCCAGCCCACCGACGGCGCCGTGGGCACGCTCAGCTGCAACTTCTTCCGCGTCGAGAACGCGCGCGGGGTCAGCGACCAGTTCCTGATCGAGACCCGCGCGCGCGCAGAGGGCCAAATCCAGCGCCTGCTGGCCTCGGAGCTCGGGGCGCGACTCCACAGTCGCCCCCAGGGCCTGCAGACGATCCACGACCACCACGTAGCGCGAGGGAGCCTCGTCTCCCTCCTCGAGGAGCTTCCATGAACACCGGGATCTCGATCCGCGAGCTGGCCTTCGTCCGCGACGTCTTGATCCCGCGCGCCTGGGTGCGCGGGACCGAGGCCGACGAGCTGGTCGGCCTCCGGCAGCGGATCGACCAGATCTTCGCCGGGCTCGGCGCGCCGGAGAGGCCGCCCACCGCGGAGCAGCCCCCGCGGACGAAGAAGCCGCGGCACCCCAAGCCCGGCCAGGGCGGCGAGCCGTCGCAGGAGCGCGCGGGTGCTACTTCGTCGCGCTGACGCCCCAACGCCGCTCTTGATCCGCCGCCTGCTGATCGAGCTGGCGGAGGAGGCGCTCCTGGTCCAGCCGCCGCTGGGTGTGGATCCGCCGGTCGCGCTGAGCGAGGAGCAGCGCCGCGCCGCCCAGGGCGATCACGAGGACCGCGCCCAAGGCGACCCGAGCAGCCGGGCTCCAGGGCTGGGGCGCCGCGCGCCGGGCGCGGGGTCCCCGCGACCGGGGGCGCCGCGTGAGGCGGCGTGGGGCTTGAGTCCGCATAAAACCTCGCCTCCAGGGGCTGTCCCTCGGACCTTACCTCTGCGGCGGAGCAGCTCCAAGGCGAACCCAGCGGGGCCCTGCGGGCGCCCAGGGGGCCCCCTGTGACGCTCCAGCTCGAGATCCAGGGAGACGGCGGCCACTTCCGCTTCGACGTGCCGGGCCCCCTCGAGCCGCGCCTCGAGCCGGTGTGGAAGGAGGCCGCCGACCCGCCCGAGGTGATCGAGCTCCGCGAGGTGTGGGAGCTCCCGGGCGCGCGCCTGGTGAGCGCGGATGGTTCGCCCGATGGCCTCTGGCGCCAGTGGCGGAGCTTCCTCGCCCGGCTGCGCGTGCGGGGCCAAGGGTTTCCGCTGTGGGTGCGCCTGCTCCGCGACCCCCAGGGCGCGGCGGAGGTCGTGTGGACCTTGGGGCCGCCGACCCACGAGCGCTTCCGCCTCGAGCAGCTCTCGGCGGGGACCGACGAGCTCGCGCCAGCGGCCACCTGGAGCGTGCTCGTGCCCGTGACCCTCGTGGTCTCGGCCGTCCAGCGCTTCGCCGACCCCAACGGGATCGTGGGCTGGGAGCAAGAGACGGCCTCGCGCTTCGACGCGGGCGGGCTGCACGTGCTCGAGTGGCGCACCCGGATCACGACCAAGGAGGGCACGAGCGCGCTGGAGAAGGCGCGCCAGTTCGGGCGGATCGACGTCTCGCGCTTCGGGGGCAGCTACACCTACGCCACCAACGGCGCCGACGGGGTCGAGGTCGTGGCCGCCGACGCCGACGAGCCCAACGCCCGCGTGCCCACCGACTGCGTGGTCGTCTCGCGGATCCAGGAGTGGGGCGTCCACGTGGGGACCACCCGCCCCGGGACGAGCCCGACCGAGGTCGGCTACTCGGTGCGCGCGCGCGTCGAGCGGGACCAGCAGACGACCACCTACCGCGCCACGGCCCGCGGGCCGGGCGCGCTGGCCTGGGTCGAGCGCCACAGGCCTCAGGTCCCGCTGGACACGGGCGAGGTCTTTCACGAGGAGGCGCTGCGCTACGCCGAGGGGACCTGGACCGTCAAAGCCCAGGCCCCCGACCAGCCCGACGCCCCCGAGGGGGTGCGCTGGCAGATCCAGACCGAGGTCACGGGCGGGCACGCCGCCTTCGACTTCGAGCCCGTGGTCGGCGGCTTCGAGCCCGTGCGCTTCGAGGGCGCGCTCCTCCCGTGGCGCCTGGCCGTGAGCCTCAAGGGCCAGCGCCGCGGCGGCGGCGGCAAGCTCAGCGAGCTCAAGCTGCCTGGGCTGCTCCCGGCCCCGTGGCAGCTCGACCGCGAGGCCTCGCGCGAGAAGGAGCCCTTCGTCAGCCAGCTCGGAGCCGACGCC
>JAGQRJ010000371.1 GCA_020425635.1 Planctomycetota bacterium
CAGTCGGCGAGGAAGGCCTCGACCCGCGCGGGGTCGTCGAGCTGGGCGAGGAGCTCGCTGGGCCAGCGGACCGCCCGCGCCAGGCGCAGCCGCCGGCGGGCGTCGGGCCAGCAGCGGCTGGTCCCCCAGGGCCCGCGCTCGAGCTCGACGCCCAGGGCCTCCAGGCGCTCCACGCCGAAGCACGCGATCGCGGCCCCGATCGCCTCGCGGCGCAGGGTGCGCCAGGGGAGCGACCAGTTCCAGGCGTCGCGCTCCTCGGGGGCCAGCGAGCCGGGCGCGACGTCGGCCGCGGTCAGCCCGGGGAAGTCTGGCGCGACCTTGGCCACGAACGCGGCCTCGCGGGCGCGCCACGCCGCGACCCGCCCGGGGAGGTCCAGGCCCCGACAGGGCTCACCCGCGAGCGAAGAGCCCATGCCGCCCGATCGTGGTCAGGATCTTGGTGCCCGCGCCGAGGGTCCCGCGCAGGGTGCCCGTGATCTTCGAGGTCCCGACCCGGCGCCGGTAGCGGACGGGGACCTCCAGCGCGCGCAGCCCGCGGCGCGCGGCCTTGATCTGCAGCTCCACCGTCCAGCCGTAGTTCGGGTCGCGCAGCTCGACCTGCTCGAGCACGTCCCAGCGGATCGCGCGAAAGGGGCCGAGGTCGGTGAAGCGCGCCCCCCACAGCAGGCGGATCAAGCAGGTCGCGAGCTGATTGCCGAAGCGCGCCTGGGGCAGGAGCGCGGCGCGCGCCTCGGGGAGCAGCATGCGCGAGCCGAGCACGAGGTCGGCGTCGCCGCTCGCGATCGGCTCGATCAGGCGCGGGAGGTCTTCGGGGTAGTCCGAGAAGTCGGCGTCGAGGAAGCACACGACGTCGGGGGGCCCCTCCGGCCGCTGGCGCACGGCCTCGAGCGCGCGCAGGCAGGCGGCCCCGTAGCCCCGCTGGGGCTCGTGGACCACGATCGCGCCGCGCGCGCGCGCGACCTCGGCGGTGCGGTCACGCGAGCCGTTGTCGCACACGACCACCGCCTCGACGCTGCGCGGGATCGCGTCGAGCACCAGCCCGAGCGAGGCCTCTTCGTCGAGGGCGGGGATCACGACGACCACCCGCGGGGTGGGGTTCACGGGACGAGGGCCTTGATCTTGAGCCAGGTCTCGAGCAGCGGGCGCAGCTCCTCGAGCTGCAGCATGTTGTCGGCGTCGCTGGGGGAGGAGGCCGGGTCCTCGTGGACCTCGGCGAAGATCCCGTCGACCCCGGCGGCCACGGCGGCGCGCGAGAGGTGCGGAATGTACTCGCGCATGCCCGCGGTGCGGTCGCCGTGGCCGCCCGGGAGCTGCAGCGAGTGCGTGGCGTCGAACACCACCGGGGCGCCCAGGTCGCGCAGGATCGGCAGGGAGCGCATGTCGCTCACGAGGTTGTTGTAGCCGAAGCTCGCCCCGCGCTCGGTGAGCAAGACCCGCTCGGCGCCGGCCTCGCGCGCCTTGTTCAGCGGGCCGCGCATGTCCCAGGGCGCGAGGAACTGGCCCTTCTTTATGTTCACCACCGCGCCGGTCGCGGCCGCGGCCTCGATCAGGTCGGTCTGCCGGCAGAGGAAGGCCGGGATCTGCAGCACGTCGACCACCTCGGCCGCGGGCGCGCACTGCTCGGGGAGGTGCACGTCGGTGAGCACCGGCACGCCGAGCTCAGCCTTGATCGCGGCCAGGATCTCCAGGCCCCGCTCGAGGCCGGGCCCGCGGAAGGCCTTGAACGACGAGCGGTTGGCCTTGTCGAAGGACGCCTTGAACACGTAGGGCACGCCGAGCTCGGCGCACACGTCGCGCACGAAGCGCCCGATCCGCAGCGGGATCTCCGCGTCTTCGAGCACGCACGGACCCGCGATCAGGAACAAGGTCCCCGGCGCGCCGAGGGTTACGTCACCGACTGCAAAGCTCTTCATGGGGCGGATTCTACGGTCTATCCGCCCCCCGATCGCCTGCCTGCAAATTTCTCGACAAGGCCCCGACGAATGCGCCCCTGGTTTTCTGCAGCCAGCCGCTATGCTGAGTTAGAGCGATCCCGCTCCAGGAGGACGCCCCCATGACCTCTCCAGCCGACGCCCAATACATGCGTGAGTTGGAAACCCGCTGCCGGCTCCTCGAGCGCGCGTTCTTGATCCAAGAGAAGCAGGTGTGGTCGCAGAACATGCTCAAGCGCCTCGAGCAGGGCAAGTTCCTCGGCGCCTCGACCGACGAAGAGAAGAAGAAGACCCGCCAGCTCCTCGAGGGCAACCTCCGCGTCTCGCGCGAGATCCTCGACGAGCTCGCCCTCGAGCTGGGCTACGAGAGCCCCACGGTGTTCAAGCTCCTCGACCCCGAGTTCGTCTACGGCGCCCCGAGCGACGAGATCCCCCAGGTGCTCAGCGAGCAGCTGCAAAAGATCGACGCCCGCGAGCGCGAGTCGGGCAGCTCGCACATTCGCTCCATGTTCCGCGAGCTCAAGCTCCGCCACGACGAGTTCCTGAGCGAGGTCCAGAAGCGGATCCGCGACGACGTCGACCTGCACAGCCTGTTCGCCACGCTCACGGTCGACTGACCCGCGGGCGCGGCCTCGCCTCGGCTCCCGCGGGCGCGGGCTAGCCGGTGATCCCGTAGCGCTCGATCAGGTGGTAGAGCGTGGTGCGCGGGATCCCGAGCTGGCGGGCGGCGCGGCTCTTGTTGCCGCGGCACTCGCGGATCGCGGTCTCGATCATGGCCTGCTCGACCTCGGCCAGGGTCTTGCCCGAGAGCGTGCCCCGCGCCGCGCTCACCCCGCGTCCCTCCTGGATCGAGGGCGCGAGCTGCTGGGCCGAGACCGTGCGCTGGGACGACCCCGCCAGGCGGCGCGCCTCGTTGCGCAGCTCGCGCACGTTGCCCGGCCAGGGGTAGCTCATGAGCAGCTCCTGGGCGCGCGGCGAGAGCGTGAGCTTGCGCGGGTCGACCTCCTCGGCGAAGGCGTGGAAGCTCTCGAGCACGTCCTCCTGGCGCTCGCGCAGCGCGGGCACGAACAGGCGCAGCACGTCGAGCAGGTAGAACAGGTCTTCGCGGAAGCGCCCGGCCTTGACCTCCTCGCGCAGGTCCTGGGTCGTGGTGCACACGACCCGGCACCCCAGGGGGAACTCGCGGTCGGCGCCCATGGGCTTCACGCTCTGGGTCTGCAAGACCCGGAGCAGCTTGGTCTGCAGGCGCTCGGGCAGGGCCGAGACCTCGCGCAGCACGAGCGTCCCCTGCCCGGCGCGCTGAAACAGCCCGACCCGCGAGGGGAGCTCCGGCCGCAGCACCCCCGGCTCGCAGCCGAAGAGCAGGAGCTCGAGCTCCTTCTCGTCGTGCGCGTCGAGGCGCTCCACGAGGAAGGGCGCGTTCGCGCGCGACGCGGCGTGGACCTCGTTGGCGACCCGGGTCTTGCCCGTGCCGCTCTCGCCCACGACCAGCACGGCCTGGTCGGTGCGGGAGGCGCGCTCGATCTGCTCGCGCAGGGTGCGCATGGCCAGGGACGACCCGATCAGGGCCGGGCGCGGAGCGGGCTGCGCCTGCGGCTGCGCCTGCGGCTGGATCCCCGCGCGCAGCTCGGCGGTCTCCATGGCCAGCGCGGCCTGGCTGGCGAAGGTCCCGAGGATCGTGAGGTCTTGCTCGCCGAACGCGTCGCGCTCGCGCTTGTGGTCGAGGTAGAGCACGCCCCAGATCTCGCCGCGCAGCGACATGGGGGCGCAGAGGATCGCGAGCACCTTGCGCGCCATGACGCTCGAGACGCGGAGCACGTCGGAGTCGCTCTCGTGGGTGGTGACCAGCCCCTGCTGCGACTCGACCACGCGCTTGACCACGGTGCGCGAGACCT
This sequence comes from Planctomycetota bacterium, assembly GCA_020425635.1. Classification (GTDB taxonomy): domain Bacteria; phylum Planctomycetota; class J058; order J058; family J058; genus JAGQRJ01. The sequence goes on from JAGQRJ010000371.1 coordinate 3,827, forward strand.
CCCCCTCCTCGCTGGCGAGGCTCAGGCGATCGAAGCCGCGGGCGACCTCGACCCGGAAGCGATACGAGCCGTCGGGCTTGCGCCCGCGCACGCGCACGAGGTAGCCGCGCTCGGCGTTGGTGATCTCGATCGCGGCGTCGAGGATCAGCGACAGCAGCCGCCGGGGTTCGTGCTCGGTCGCCAGCAGGTGCGAGAGGTCGCGCACGGCCCGCAACCACTGCAGCTCTCTTGAGGCCTCGGTGTCGTCCATGGGCGCATGGTAGCGGCTCCCAGAGACGAAAACTCCCCCCTCGAGGGTCGCCCGCGAAACCAAAGTCCGCCCCGCGCTCTCACCGCGAAAGGGAAGGTGGGTCGACCCATGGGCACCTGCGCACGACTCCTGATCGCCGCGCTCCTCACGACGAGCTCGGGCTGCATGTTCGCCGAGGCGGGCTACCGCTCGGCCAACGACGACCGCCGGCACGGCCGCTACGCGAGCAAGAGTTACGGCCAGCACCTGCTCGACGCCACCTTCGAGCCGAGCCCGCCTCGCGAGCGGCGGCGGGCGCGCTGCCACTGCCACGGGCACTGCAACCACCGCGGGTAACCCCCTCCCTCGGACGGGGTTTGGGCTGGACGCGCCGAACGCCTCGGCTACCCTAAGGGAGCAGAGGAACGAGCCATGCCTACCTACCGCTACACCGCGAAGACCGACGGCTGCGAGACCTGCCTGGACGGGTTCGAGGTCCTGCAGGCCCTCTCCGACGAGCCCCTCACCGCCTGCCCGAGCTGCAAGGTCGCGATCCGCCGCGTGATCGGCGGGGCCACCTGCATGACGAGCCAGCGCTGGAACGAGAAGAAGCTGCTCAGCGACGACAACCTGCGCAAGAACGGCTTCAAGAAGCTGGTCAAGTCGGGCGACGGCAAGTACGTCGACGTCCTCAAGACCTAACCCGCGCCCGTGGCCCAAAAGCCCAAGCGGCGGGTCCGCCACCACGTCAACCCGCTCAGCTTCCGTCGCCCCGTCGAGCTCCCCGACTGGAGCACCGCCTTCGCGAACCCCGAGCTCCCGCTCGAGGTCGACGTGGGCTGCATGCACGGGACCTTCATGCTCGAGCGCGCGCGCCGGGTCCCCGAGCACAACTTCGTCGGGCTCGAGATCCGCGTGCCCCTGGTCGAGGAGGTCCGCCAGCGGATCGAGCGCGACGCCCTGCCCAACGCGCGCGTGGTCCTCTGCAACGCGAACACCTCGTTCACCGACCTCTTCGCGCCTCAGAGCGTGCACCGGGTCTACGTGCACTTCCCCGACCCCTGGTTCAAGGCCAAGCACCACAAGCGGCGCCTGGTGAAGCCCGAGTTCCTCGACGCCGTCGCCAGCCGCCTGACCCCCGACGGGGAGCTCCAGTTCGCCACCGACTACAAGGACTACGCCGAGGAGGTCCTGGACCTGGTCGAGGCGCACCCGCGCTACACGAACCGCTTCGGCCCCCGCGCGCCGGCCCAGCCAGACCCCGAGCGCGTGCTCACCAACCGCGAAGCCTGGCACCTGAGCCTCGGCGACCCGGTCTACCGCTACCACTGGGGCTTGGCGCCGGGCTAGGCTCGGCGCCCAGAGGTCTCGCCACACGCCCCGTAGGGGCCGAGCTCGCCTCGGCCCGCACCCCGAGGCACACGCGTCGCTTCGCCCTCGCGGGGTCGCCCACGCCTAGGCCACCCGGATCACGAGCTTGCCGAAGTGCTCGCCGCGGGCGAGGGCCTCGAAGGCGGCGGGGGCCTCCTCGAAGGGGAACTCGCGGTCGACCACCGGGCGCAGGTCGTGGTGCGCGCTCAGCGCGCGGGCCAGCGCCTCGAGCTCGGCGCGGCTGCCGACGAGCACGCCCTGGAGCTTGAGCTTGCGCATGAGCACCGGCGCCAGGTCGAGCTCGCCCGCGCGCCCGGAGAGCACGCCGATCACGCTCACGGTGCCGCCCATGCGCACCGCGCGCAGCGACTGGGCGAGGGTCCCCGCGCCGCCGACCTCGACCACGTGGTCGACGCCGCGTCCGCCGGTGCGGCGCAAGACGTCGCGCGCCCAGTCGGGGGTCGTGGCGTAGTTGACGGTGTAGTCCGCGCCGAGGGCCCTGGCCCGCGCGAGCTTGGCGTCGCTCTTGGAGGTCACGTAGACCGTGGCCCCGGCGAGCTTGGCCAGCTGCAGCGCGAACACCGAGACCCCGCCGGTGCCGAGCACGAGCACGGTCTCGCCCGGGAGCAGCGGGCCGTGGGTCATGAGCGCGCTCCAGGCGGTGACCCCCGCGCAGGGCAAGGTCGCGGCCTCGGCGTTGGTCAGGTGCTCGGGCACGTGCACCAGGCCCGACTCGGCGAACACGACCTCCTCGGCCAACCAGCCGTCGAGGGGCCCGCCCACGGTCGAGGCCAGGGCGTCGGGGGTCGGGGGCCCTTGGAGCCAGCGCTGGGCGAAGGCCCCCATGACCCGGTCGCCGACCTTGAAGCGGGTCACGGCCGGACCCACGGCCTCGACCTCCCCGGCGCCGTCGCTGCACGGGATCAGGGGCAGCGGCTGCTTGGGGTTGTAGTGGCCCTCGACCATGAGCCAGTCGCGGTAGTTGAGCGAGACGGCCTTGACCTTGACCCGCACGTCCAGGGGCCCGGGAGCGGGCGCAGGGAGCTCGCAGGCGGCGAGCTTGGCGAGCCCGAAGCCGCCCTGCAGTCGATAAGCCTTCATGACGCCCTCCTGAGCGTGGTTCCCTGGTGCGGCCCCCATGATCCTCTATGATCCGGCCCACGAGGAGAAGACACGCATGGCGCAGACGGCTTGGTTGACCTGGCTCCCCGCAGAAGACGCGGACGCCCCCCCCCTCGAGAAATACGTCGCCGCCATGAACAGCTCAGGCTACACCCTCGGCGGCGCGCGCTGGGTCGACGACCTCGACAAATACGCCTGGGGCGAGCTCGCCAGCCGGCTGAGCTCCGACGAGGCCGGCCCCGAGACCTGGGTCGTGGCCGGGCGCGCCGAAGACTTCGCGAGCACCACGATCCGCTACGGGCTCTCCATGACCCTGGCCATGATCCAGTCGCTGCGGAAGACCCCGCCCCACGTGGTGTTCCTCGGGCTCGACGGGGCCCCCGACGCCGCGAGCTTCCCCACGCTGTGGAAGCCGGGCAAGGCGATCGACGGCACCGCCGAGCGCTGGGCCGCCAAGCTCCTGATCCAGTGCCGGGGCAAGTCGGCCCTGGCCGCGCCCCGCGACTTCCGCCTCAACGTGATCGCGCACAGCATGTGCGGGCAGTGGTTCGAGGTCGGCCCCGTCGAGGGCGAGTGGAAGGGCGGCATGTTCGGCGTCAGCGAGGGCGGCGCGATCCAGCAGCACGGCGTGGGCAAGGCCAACGAGCTGCCGAAGAAGACGATCCTCGAGTACCCGATCGACGACATCAAAGCCGAGGTCGGCGGGCACGAGTTCAACGCCGTCGCCTGCCAAAACAAGCTCGAGCCCACCACGAGCTACTTCATTCAAGCCCAGGGGCACCCCCAGCACCTCATGTTCGGCGGACACCCCGAGGACGAAGACGCCGAGGCCTGGGTCGTGACCCTGGCCTAGCTACGCCCCGCCTCGCTCCCGGGGCTCGCGCGATTGCTTAACAGCGCGCGGCCGCGCCCGCGGTCGTAGACCCCGGGCCGGCCGAGGTATCCTGGCCCTCCGACAGGGAGCACGACATGGCAGACTCAACCGACTTCGTGCGGCAGGCGATCGCCGAGGACGTGGCCGCGGGGCGCTTCGGCGGGCGGGTGCAGACGCGCTTTCCCCCCGAGCCCAACGGCTACCTGCACATTGGGCACGTCAAGGCGATCTGCATCAACTTCGAGATCGCCAAGGAGCACGGCGCGGTCTGCAACCTGCGCTTCGACGACACGAACCCGACCAAGGAGAGCGTCGAGTACGCCAACGCGATCGAGCACGACATTCGCTGGCTGGGCTACGACTGGCCCAAGACGCTCTACGCCTCGGACTACTTCGAGGCGCTGCACGGCTTCGCGATCAAGCTGATCAAGGCGGGCAAGGCCTTCGTCGACCACTCCTCGGCCGAGGAGATCTCGCGCCTGCGCGGCCGCGAGCGCGGCGGCGAAGACAGCCCCTACCGCAACCGGAGCGTCGAGGAGAACCTCGCGCTGTTCGAGAAAATGTGCGCCGGCGAGCTCGCCGAGGGCGAGTGCGTGCTGCGCGCCAAGATCGACATGCGCCACCCGAACCCCAACCTGCGCGACCCGACCCTGTATCGGATCATGAAGGCCACGCACCACCGCACCGGAGACCGCTGGAAGGTCTACCCGATGTACGACTGGGCCCACGGCCAGAGCGACTCGCTCGAGGGCGTGACCCACTCGCTGTGCTCGCTGGAGTTCGAGGACCACCGCCCGCTCTACAACTGGTTCTGCGAGCAGCTCGAGATCGAGACCCCGCGTCAGATCGAGTTCGCGCGCCTGAACATGACCCACTGCCTCATGAGCAAGCGCCACCTGCTGCGCCTGGTCGAGGGCGGGCACGTCAAGGGCTGGGACGACCCGCGCATGCCGACCGTCGCCGGGCTGCGCCGCCGGGGCTACCCGGCCGAGGCCCTGCGCGACTTCGTCAAGCGGGTCGGCGTAGCGAAGTACAACAGCACCGTCGACCACCGCCTGCTCGAGTTCGTCGTGCGCGAGGTGCTCAACCGCACCGCGACCCGGCGGCTGGGGGTGCTCGACCCGCTGAAGCTCGTGGTCACCAACTACCCCGAGGGCGAAGAAGAGAGCTTCGAGGCTCAGGACATGCCCGGGGTCGACGGCACCGGCACCCGGCAGGTGCCCTTCGCGCGCGAGCTCTGGATCGATCGCGACTGCTTCGCCGAAGACCCGCCCAAGGGCTGGAAGCGCCTCGCGCCGGGCTGGGAGGTGCGCCTGCGCTACGCCTGCCTCGTGACCTGCACCGACGTGGTCAAGGACGCGAGCGGCAAGGTCACCGAGGTGCACTGCACCTGGGATCCGGAGTCGCGCGGCGGGGCCACCGCCGACAACCGCAAGGTCAAGGGCACGATCCACTGGGTCTCGGCCAAGCACGCCCTCGACGCCGAGGTGCGGCTCTACGACCACCTGTTCCCCGAGTCCCCCGACGAGGGCGAGGGCGACGTGCTCGAGCGCTTGAACCCGAACTCGCTCACGGTCGTGACCGCCAAGGTCGAGCCGAGCCTGGCCGCGGCCGAGGCTGGCACCCGGCTGCAGCTCGAGCGCGTGGGCTACTTCGCGGTCGACCCCGACTCGGCGCCGGGGAAGCTCGTGCTCAACCGCACGGTCACGCTCAAGGACGGCTACAAGCCCGGCAAGCCGCCGGCGCCGCCCAAGGGCCAGGGCAAGCAGAAGCAGAAGCCCAAGCCCAAGCCCGCCAAGCCCGCGGCCCCGACGGGCCCGGCCGCGGAGCTGGCCTTCGAGCAGTTCGCGGCCCTCGACCTGCGCGTGGCGCGGGTCAAGACCGCGGAGCCGGTCGAGGGCGCCGACCGCCTGCTCAAGATCGGGCTCGAGCTCGCCGACGGCGAGCAGCGCACGGTGGTCAGCGGGATCCGCGCCTACTACAGCCCCGAGGCCTTGGTAGGCCGGCAGGTCGTGTATCTCGCCAACCTCAAGCCACGAAAGCTGCGCGGCGTGCTCTCGCAGGGCATGATCCTGGCTGCGAACGGGCCCGAGGGCGAAGCGATCCTGCTCGAGCCTGAGCGAGCGCTGCCCGATGGAGCTAAGGTGACTTAATGGCTGATACCCCGCTGGGCTTCTTCTACCGCGAGACTCCCTGGCGCTTCCAGGCGGAGTGGGCCGACGGCGCGTGGACCGAGGGGGAGCTGACCTCCGAGTCGACGATCACGATCGACGAGGGCGCCACCTGCCTGCACTACGCGCAGCAGTGCTTCGAGGGGCTCAAGTCCTACGCGGGCCCCGACGGCGCTCCGCTCCTGTTCCGCGTCGACCAGAACGCCGCGCGCCTGCGCCGCTCGGCGGAGCGCCTGCTCATGCCGCCGCCGCCGGAGGAGCTCTTCCTGCGCGGTGTGCAGGCCTGCGTCCACGCCAACCGCCACCTGCTCCCCGCGGCCGACGAGGGCGGCGCGCTCTACGTGCGCCCGCTGCTGATCGGCGTCGGCCCGAACCTGGGCCTGCGCCCGGCGCCGCGCTACGTGTTCCGCGTGTTCTGCAGCCCGGTCGGGCCCTACTTCTCCGACGGGCTCAAGGGGATCAAGCTCCTGGTCACCGAGCAAGACCGCGTCGCCCCGCGGGGCATGGGCAGCTACAAGGCCGGCGGCAACTACGCCGGCGGGCTCATGCTCACCGCCAACGCCAAGGCCCAGGGCCACACCGAGGTGCTCTACCTCGACCCGCGCGAGCACCGCCTGCTCGACGAGGCCGGCAGCGCCAACGTGTTCGGGATCCGCGACGGCAACACCCTCGTGACCCCGGGCTCGGCCTCGATCCTGCCCTCGATCACCATGGACTCCCTGCTGCAGCTCGCCCGCGACCGCGGGCTCGACGTGCAGCGCCGCGACGTCCCGGTCGAGGAGCTCGCCGACTTCGAGGAAATGGGCTGCACCGGCACCGCGGCCGTGATCACCCCGGTCGCCCAGGTGACCCACGGCGAGCGCGTCTACCGCTTCGCCGCGCCGGGCGCACACACCAAGGCGCTCTACGACGCCCTCACGCAGATCCAATACGGCCTGCGCGAAGACCCCCACGGCTGGGTGACCCCCGTCACCGCCGCCCAGGCCGCCGGCGCCTAACCTTCCCCTCCCACAGGGGCCGAGCTCGCCTCGGTCGCGCCGCCGCCTTCCTGGCCGTCGCCTCCTGCTTGCTCCCGTAGGGGCCGAGCTCGCCTCGGCCCGGACGTCACGCTCCCCCGCGTCGCCTCTCCCCGCCTCCCTGGCTCTCTTCCCCCGCGGCGCCTCCCTCTTGCTCCCGTAGGGGCCGAGCTCGCCTCGGCCCGGACGTCACGCTCCCCCGCGTCGCCTCTCCCCGCCTTCCTGGCTCTCTTCCCCCGCGTCGCCTCCCACTCTGAGCTCCCCGACACGCCGCCGCGTGTCGGAGGTTTGGTGTATGTTCGCGTCATGCTTCATGCGTCCGGCCCCAAGCGAAAGCTCCCCCGGCTTGCTCGCTCAGCGTACGAGTCCCCCGGCCAGCCAGTACTCGTCACTACCTGCACGCGAGAGCGCAGACCGATCTTGACCACGCCTCCGCTTGCCGGGATTCTCGAGCAGACCTTTTCCTTGGCCAGCAGCAAGGTCCCGGTGGCCTTGTATGCGTGGTGCGTCATGCCCGACCACGTTCACGCGCTCGTTGCCCCGCGTGAAAACGGCTCCGTCATTCGCTGGGTGCAGGTCCTCAAGAGCCTGACGGCCCATCAGGCTCGCGGAGCCGGGGTCTCCCGCCTGTGGCAGCGGGGGTACCACGATCATGTCCTTCGAATGGCCGAGACGATCCCCGAGGTCGTCCGCTACGTCCTCGAGAACCCCGCTCGCGCTGGCCTTGTCTCTCGCTGGCAAGAGTGGCGGCACAGCGGCTCACTGGAGTGGGACCTGACGTGCTTCGAATAGGCCAGGCCAGAGCAAGCGCTGCGCGACGACGCGGGGCGACGCGCAGGCGCTACGTCCGGGCCGAGGCGAGCTCGGCCCCTACGGGCGCCGGACCGCAAGCGCTGCGCGACGTTCCAGACCGAACGACGCGCGGGTGCTAGGCGACCGGCGCGACCGGCTGAGGCGCCTCGGCGAAGCGGATCGCGCTCAGCTCGAGCTCGACCTTGGCCTGGCCGCGGAAGCGGTTGAGCCGCGGGCGGAAGGCGACGTCGAACACCTGCGGGCCGTGGGGCCCGGGGCGCGAGCGCTCGCGCAGCTCGTCCCACAGCTCGGGGCGGCTCCAGGCGACGGTGCGCAGCACCTGCTCGCCCTGGCGGATCATGAACGCCACGTGGCGCCCGGTCTTGCCCATGAGCCGCGGCTCACCGACCAGGCGTACCCCGCGCACGGTGAACAGCGGCTCGTCGTTGCCGCAGCCAAAGGGCGCGAGCCGCTCGAGCTCGTCGAGGAGCTGGCGGTCGAGCTCGTCGAGGCGCACCTCGAGGTCGGCCACGACCTCGTAGCCCTCGAGCCGCGCGGCGACCTCGGGCCAGGGGGTGTCGTCGGCCACGTCGAGGGTGCGCAGCACGCCGGCGGCGAAGGCCGCGCGCAGCAGCTCGAGCTTCTCGACCTCGAGGGAGCAGCCGACCGCGGCGGCGTGACCGCCGTAGCGGGTCAGGTGCTCGGCCGCGCCCTCGAGCGCGGCCAGGAGGTCGACGTCGGCGACGCTGCGCCCCGAGCCCTTGGCGTGCTGAGTGCCGTCGGGCTTGGTCTCCACGGAGATACAGAGCGTGGGCCGGCCGTAGGTCTCGCAGAGCTTGGCGGCCACGATCCCGACCACGCCGTGGGGCCAGTCGTCGCCCCACACCACGATCCCGGGGGTCTCGGCGGCCTCGCCATAGGCCTCCTCGACCGCGGCGCAGGCCTCCTTGAACACGCGGGCCTGGAGGTCGCGGCGGCGCTTGTTCTCCTCGTCGAGCTCGAGGGCCAGGCGCTGGGCCTCGGCGGGGTCGTCGGTGACGAGCAGGTCGAAGGCGCGGCGGGCCGACCCCATGCGCCCGGCGGCGTTGAGCCGCGGCGCGATCTTGAACGAGACGTCCATGGCGCTGGGCACGCCCTCGAGCTTGGCCAGCTCGAGCAGCGCGCGCACGCCGGGGAAGGGCGCGGCGCGCAAGGCGCGCAGGCCGTAGCGCACGATCGCGCGGTTCTCGCCCACGAGCTGCACCACGTCGGCGATCGTGCCCAGCGCCGCGATCGAGAGCAGCTGCAGGAGCAGCTCGCGCAGGGGAGCCTGGACCTTCCCGCCGCCGGCGCGGGCGGCGAGCGCCCAGCCGACCTTGAACGCGACCCCCGCGCCGCAGAGGTGCGGGTTGGGGTAGGCCGAGTCGGGCAGGCGCGGGTGGATCAGCGCGTGGGCCACGGGGAGCGTCTCGCTGAAGGTGTGGTGGTCGACCACGATCAGGTCGAGGCCCAGCTCGCGGATCCGCGCGGCCTCGTCGACCGCGGCGATCCCGTTGTCGATCGTGACCACGACCTTCACGCCCTCGGCGGCGGCGCGCTCCATGCGCGGCACGTTGACGCCGTAGCCCTCGCTGCGGTCGGGGATATGCGCCTCGACCACGCCCCCGAGCTTGCGGAGCACGGCCTGGAGCACGATCGCGCCGGTGGTCCCGTCGACGTCGTAGTCGCCGAAGAGCAGGATCGGCTCCTTGGCCTCGACCGCCGCGAGCAGGCGGGTGACCCCGGCCTCGATCCCGGGCAGCAAGAAGGGATCGTGCAGCGCGGAGAGGGCCGGGTCGAGGAAGGCGCGGGCGTCTTCGGCCCCGTCGATCCCGCGGTGCAGGAGCAAGCGCCCGGTGACGGGGTTGAGGCCCAGCCGCCGCGCGAGCTGCTGCGCCTGCTCGCGGTGCTCGGGGTGGTCCTCAGCCTTGATCAACCAGTCGCCCACGGGTGGCCTCCAATGCCCCCGTTGTAGCCTGAGGGTCGGACAGGCCATCCTCGTCGGTCATTTGTGGGCAAGGACTTAGGGCTAAGGGTCGCGATGACCCGACCCTCAGACCCGGGACCCCAGGAGCCCAGGAGGGAGGGCGGGCGCCGGGCGCTGCGCGGGCTCGCCGAGCCCGCCGACGCCCCACCACAGGGAGCTCGCCTGAAGGGTCATGATCCCCACGTTGAGCAGGTTCCGCCCCCAGGTCACGCCGAAGGCGTCGTGGGCGACGTCGAAGAACACGAGGCGGGTGGTCGCGCGCATGGCGAGCAGGAGCACCGCGGCGAGCACGATCGAGCGGTGCCGCAGCGGGTCGCGCAGGGCCACGGCGCAGAGGGTGCCCGTGAACAGCGCATACATGCCCAGGGCCTTGAGCATGTAGAGGTACTGCGGGGTGAACTCGACCTCGAGCCCGTAGGCCCGCTTGCCGAAGGCCACGCTGGCCTCGGGGAAGACCACGGTCATGACCCCCACCCCCAGGTGGTAGGCCGCGAGCACGGCGAGCGAGAGCTTCAGGACCCAGAGGCGCGTGGCGGCGGAGTTCACGCCCCCTTCCGTGCAAGCCGTGCGCCGACCGCACGCGCGCTAAGCCCTGA
>JAGQRJ010000372.1 GCA_020425635.1 Planctomycetota bacterium
CGAGACGGCGCTCCGCGCGCGGATCAACCTGCTCGCGGCGGCGGAGGCCGCGGAGGATCCGGTGGCGATCCGGCGCGCGGTGGCGCGCTACGGCGCAGCGCTCGAGCCGGCGCTGCGAGACTTCTACCGCGGCAACGCCGCGCGCCTCGAGGCCGACTACCCCACGGCCTTGCGCTGGCTCGAGGCCTGCACCGTCGCGGACCCAGGCATGGCCGCGGGCTGGGCCAGGCTCGGCGAGGTCAACTTCCTCGCCGAGGCCTACCCCGCTGCGGTGGCCGCCTACCGGCGCCTGGTCGAGCTGGCCCCCGACGCAGCCAACTGGCGCGACCTCGGCGTCGCTCAGGAGCGGGCCGGAGACCCCGACGCCGCGCTGGCCTCCTGGGAGCGCGCGACCGCGAGCGACCCGCGGGAGGTGCTGGCCTACGTCTACGCCGCCCGGCTCCACGTGGGCGCAGACCGCCGCGACGCGGCGCTCGCGGCCCTGCGCGCGGCGCTGGCCCGCGACCCAAAGCACCCGGCGGCGCGCAGAATGCTGCTCCAACTTCGCGGCGGCGGCTGAGGGCAGGGCGCGCAACCTCTTCCCCGGCAGGCCCTGGGCCGAGTGCAGAGGGAGTTAGGCGCCTGGATTTTCTAGGGTTACCGCTCGTTTTGCGCACCACAAAACCTTTGCGCTGCTTCCCACCCCAGCCTAGAATCTGGCAGCGCGGCCGCTCTCTGGCCCCGCGATCCGCCGGCTCCCGCCGGCTCCACCACGAGCTCTAGCGAATTCCCGCGGAGCTGAAGAACCCCGAATGCGGCGACCGAAAGCCCTTCCTTTCAACACGATCTGTTACGCGGCGGAACCCCCGCTGCGTCCAGCGTCATTCGAATCTCGCCCTGGCGGGCGAAGGGACTCGGTGTCGCCTGGAGCGCTTTATGTACGAAGCCCACTGGCACCTGAACAAGAAACCGTTTGAGAACGACCAAAACACCAGCTTCTTCTTCGAGAGTGAGAATCACAAAGAAGCCCTCGTCCGAATCAAGTACGCCGTCGAGCAGCGCAAGCCCCTTGCGCTGCTGATCGGTGAGAGCGGCGTCGGCAAGACCTACGTCTGCCACCGCGCCGCCGAGCAGCTGCAGAGCCGCAACTGCGACACGGGCTGGGTCTCGGCCGCCGGGATCGAGCACGGCCTCGACCTGCTGCAGCAGGCCTTCGTGGCCTTCTCCAACGGCGAGCCCGTCCCCAGCTCGCGCGCCGAGCTGACCTACGCGCTGCGCAAGCTGCTCGAGGCCAAGCAGAGCAAGTCGCGCTACCCGGTGCTGATCGTCGACAACGCCGACTGCCTCCCCGACGGGCGCACCTTCGAGGAGCTGCGCACGATCCTCGACCTCACCAACGCCGACGGCACGACGCTCTTGACCTGCGTGATCACCGGGCACCCCCGGCTGCGCGGGAGCCTCAAGAAGCGCCACAGCCTGGTGCACCGCCTCGAGGTCGGCTACGAGCTGCTCCCGCTGAGCGCCGAGGAGGGCAGCGCCTACCTGAACCATCGCCTCGAGAAGGCCGGCGCCAAGGCCGGGCTGCTCAGCGACGAGGCCCTGGCCGCCGCGGTCCAGGCCGCTGAAGGCTACCCGCGCCTGCTCAACCGCCTCGGCGACCTGGGCCTGCTCATGGGCATGATCGAAGGCGGCGAGCAGGTCTCCCTGAGCCTGATCGAGCAGGCCATGGACGAGGTCGAGGAGCTGAAGAAGATCGCCGGCGGAGTCGGCGGACGTGAGGGCGGACGTGAGCGCGGCGACCGCGACCGCGGCGAGCGCGGCGAGCGCGGCGAGCGCGGCGAGCGTGGCGAGCGTGGCCGCGGACGTGGACGCGGCCGTGACCGCGACCGTGACCGCGACCGTGACCGTGACCGCGACCGCGGCCGCGGGCGTGACCGCGATCGCGATCGCGACGAGGAAGACG
>JAGQRJ010000373.1 GCA_020425635.1 Planctomycetota bacterium
CAGGGGCTCCTGCCCGCGAGCGCGCTCACCCAGCGCTTCGCCGAGGGCGCCGTGGCCGGCGAGAGCGCCCCCTGGCGCGAGGGGCTCCTGCGCGAGGCCAGCGCGGCCTTCCGCGCGAGCGCCAGCCCCGAGCAGCGCGCGGCCTGCGCCGCCTTCCGCCAGGCCAACGCCTATTGGCTCGAACCCTACGCGCTCTTCGCCGCCCTCCGCGAGCGCCACGCCCAGGCTGCCTACTGGACCTGGCCCGCGGCGCGCCGCCCGCTGCCGCACCAGCGCGACGCCCTGCGCGTCGAGCTCGCCGCAGAGGTCGAGCACGCGACCGTGGTGCAGTTCCTGTTCGCCGAGCAGTGGGCCGCGCTGCGCGAGCACGCCCGCGCCCACGGCGTGGAGGTGGTCGGCGACGCCCCGATCTTCGTGGCCCGCGACAGCGCCGACGTGTGGGCGCTGCCCGAGCTCTTCCTGCTCGACGCCGCCGGCGAACCCTCGGTGGTCGCGGGGGTGCCCCCCGACTACTTCTCCCCCGACGGGCAGCGCTGGGGCAACCCGCTCTACGACTGGCCGGTCCACGCGCGCACGGGCTACGCCTGGTGGGTCGAGCGCATGCGCCTCGCCTTCGCGCGCCACGACTGGGTGCGCCTCGACCACTTCCGCGGCTTCGCGAGCTACTGGGAGGTCCCCGCCTCCGCGCAGACGGCGGTCGAGGGCGAGTGGGTCCCCGGCCCGGGCAAGGCGCTGTTCGACGCGATCGAGGGCGCCCTCGGCCCGCAGGGGATCGTGGCCGAGGACCTCGGCGACCTGACCCCCGACGTGCCCGCGCTGCTCGAGGCCACCGGTTTCCCTGGCATGAAGGTCCTGCAGTTCGCCTGGGACGAGGAGCAAGGCGACGAGCACCCCTTCCTCCCGCAGAACTACCCCGCCGACGGCGGCTGCGTGGTCTACACCGGGACCCACGACAACCAGACCACCGCTGGCTGGTACGCCACCCTCGACGCCAAGCACCGCGCCCTGGTCGAGCCACGGGTCGGCCCCGACCCCGTGTGGGGCCTGCTCGAGCTCGGCTGGCGCTCGCGCGCCTTCATGGCGATCGCGCCCCTGCAGGACCTGCTCGGCCTCGGCGACGAGGCCCGGCTCAACACCCCCGGCCAGCCCGACGGCAACTGGTCCTGGCGCGCGACCCAGGCCCAGCTCGAGGCGCTCCCCTGGGAGCGCCTCGCGACCCTGACCCGCGAGTCCCAGCGCTGAGCCGAACGGGTCGCGGCTGAGGCCTGGCTCAGCGCAGGGGGAGAATGTCGCTCGACGAGCCGAGGTCGTCGGCGATCCGGTCGAGGACCGCGGCGACCTCGCTCGCGGTCTGGGGCCGCTCCTCGGGGGTCTTGGCGAGCAGGCGCCGCACGAGGTCGGCCGTGCGCGGGTGGATCTCGGGGTTGGCGTCGCGGACGTCGGGGATCTCCTTCGTCAGGTGCCCGAGCATCATTTCCACGGCGCTGTTGCCCGGATACGGCGGCTTGCCGCAGAGGGCGTAGTAGAGCGTCGCCCCCAAGGAGTAGAGGTCGGAGCGCACGTCGAGGGGTCGCCCGTTGGCCTGCTCGGGCGACATGGTCACCGGAGTACCCACGATCGAGCCCGTCTCCTCCAGCGGCGCCTGGTGAACCTCCATGGCGAGCCCGAGGTCGGTCAGCTTCGCCTCGCCCGTGGGCGTGAGCAGCACGTTCTGCGGCTTGACGTCGCGGTGCACCATGCCCGCGTCGGAGATCGCGCCCAGGGCCAGGGCCACGTCGCGCCCGATCCGCAGCGCGTCGCGCTCGGGCACCGTGCCGTAGCGCTGGATCACCTGGAGCAGGGTCGGCCCGTCGACCAGCTCCATGACGTAGTAGATCCGCCGGTGCACGCGCCCGACCTCGTGCAGGACCACGACGTTGGGGTGCCGCAGGCGGGCGATCGTCTGGGCCTCGGCGATCAATTGCTCGGCCGCAGTGGCCTCCATGTGCTCGGTGCGAAACAGCTTGATCGCGACCTCGCGCTTGATCAGCTCGTGGCGCCCGCGGAGCACGAGGCTCGTCGTCCCGCTGCCCAGCAGGTCGAGCACCGTGTAGCCCGGGATCTGCAGGCGCTCGTTGCGCGAGCCCTCGATCGCGCGCTCGACGTGCTCGACCTCCTCCTCGTTGAGGATCCCGCGGGTCAGGAGCACCTGCACCAGCCTGGGCCGCGGCTCGTCGTGGGCCGCCTGCTCTTCGAGCGCGCGCTCCAGCTCGGGCACCAGGAGCAGCCCCTCGCGCACCGCGACCGCGGCGAGCACCACGTCGTCGCGCCGCGCGCGCGAGAGCACCTCGGCCTCGACCTCCAGCGCCTGCGCGATCCGCCCCGACGCCGAGCGATCGAAGGGCTTGAGCCGCTGCGACTCGCTGCGATTCAGCGCGCGCTCGATCGCCCGCGCCTGGGGCGGCGAGAGCGCCTCGAGCTCGACCAATACGTCGGCCGCCGAGCGCTGGTAGCCCTCCTTGGCGCACACCGCGAGCGCTTCGCGGCGCTGGGCGTCGGAGATCAGCTTGTTGCGCAGGGCGATCTTGGAGTAGCGCCGGGCCGCCTGGGCGCGCTGGTTGAGCACCTGCAGGCGCAGGATCAGCTCGACGTCCTCCTGACCGAGGGTGCCCTCGCTCACGAGGATCTCGCCCACGGGCTTCTCGAGCCCCAGCGCGCGGGTCTCTTCCTGCAGGCGCAGAGCCCGAGAGAGCTGGTCCTCACTGACCAGGTTCTTCTCGACCGCGATTCGCCCGAAGAGGCTCATGGTCCCGCCCGCCGCGTCCCCGCGGCGCTCTCTCCCTAGTGCACTGTGTCGCCGAAGGCCTCGGCGCTCAAGTCCGATCGCGGAGGGCCCACACCCCGGTCGTCGCCCCGAGCCCGAGCGCCGCCCCGAGCACGTTCCCCCCGAAGTCGAACCACGACACCGTGCGCGCGGGGACGAACACCTGCAGCCCCTCGACGACCCCGCCCAGGGCGAACATGCACGCGCAGGCCCCGCCCCACCACGACCAGCTCCACAGCCGCCCCTGGGTGCGGAGCGCGACCCCGACGAGCACGCCCAGCACGACGAAGCCCAGCAGGTGGTAGACGGTCTCGTGGGGCGCCCCCCGCACCCCGGCTCGCCGCAGCCAGCTCGCCATGAGCCGCAGCCAATCTCCGACCACGCTGCCCTTGGACAGGGAGAAGGTGCACACCACGCAGGTCCAGGCCCCGACGAAGCTCCACCACAGGCGTGCTCGAGGTGCAGGCTCCGCGTAGGCTGGGGGGGGAGCGGCGTTCATGTCCCACGACGATAACGAGCCAGAGCCCGGAGCAGGAGGGGCAAGGCGCGGCAGGCTGCTGTCGCGCCGGCGATTCTTGACCCTCTGCCTCGGCGGGACCACCGCGAGCTTCGCGGGCTCGGTGACCTGGATCAACTACGTGCCCGCGCCGACCCCGGTGGCCGACGTGCCACTGAGCGACGCGGCCCGGGCGCTGATCGCCCAGGCCTGGGAGGGCCTCGACCCGGCCCGGGTGGTCGACGTGCACGCCCACGTGATCGGCCTCGGCGCCGGGGGCACCGGCTGCCAGGTGCACCCCGGCAACCTCAGCTGGACCAGCCCGCTGCGCCTGGTGAAGACGCGCTTCTACAAGGGCGCCGCCGGGATCTACGACGAGAGCAAGGCCGACGCGCTCTACCTCGAGCGCCTGCTCGACCTGGCGCAGACCCAGACGCCCCGCGCGCGCCTGCTGCTGCTCGCCTTCGACCACTTCCACGACGCCGCGGGCGAGCCGCGCCCCGAGGTCAGCGAGTTCTACACCCCCAACGACTACGTGGCCGGGATCGTCGAGGCTCACCCCGAGCTGTTCCTGTTTTGCTGCTCGGTGCACCCCTACCGCAAGGACGCGCTCGCGGAGCTCGACCGCTGCGTGGAGCTCGGCGCGAAGTGCGTGAAGTGGCTGCCCAACGCCATGGGGATCGACCCCCTCGACCCGCGCTGCCTGCCCTTCTACGAGCGCATGGCCGCGCACGGGCTGCCGCTCCTGACCCACGCCGGCGAGGAGCAAGCCGTGCACGCCGAGGAGGCCCAGGCCCTGGGCAACCCGCTGCGCCTGCGCGCCCCCCTCGCCCAGGGGGTGACCGTGCTGCTCGCCCACTGCGCGAGCCTGGGGACCAACGAAGACCTCGACCAGGAGCCCGCCGCCGACGGCTCGCGCCCGCGAGAGTCGGGCTTCGAGCTCTTCCGGCGCCTGGTCAAGGAGCCGCGCGAGGCGGGCCGGCTGTTCGCCGACATCAGCGCGACCCCGCAGTTCAACCGCTGCGACCCGGTCCTCGCCGAGCTCCTCGGCGACCCCGCGCTGCACCCGTTCTTGATCAACGGCTCCGACTACCCGCTGCCCGCGATCGACCTGATCATTCGCACCGGCCAGCTCGCCGGCCTGGGCCTGCTCGACCCCGCCGAGGTCCCCCTCCTGGAGGAGGTCTTCGCCGCCAACCCCCTGCTCTTCGACTTCGTGCTCAAGCGCCGCCTGCGCCGGATCACCGAGGCCGGCGAGCAGCGCTTCCCGAGCTCGGTGTTCGAGACCGCGCACCTGTTCGAGGGCTAGGCCGGCCCGTGAAGTCCAAGCCTCGGCCCGAAGACCCACGGCCCCACAAGGACCCGCAGCCCCAGACGACGCCGGCGCCCGCCCCGCGCGAGGACGTGCACGTCGCCGCGAACCGCTGCCCGTTTTGCCACGACGGCGTGACTCCCCGCGAGAGCGTCGTCTGCAAGACCTGCCTCGCCCGGCACCACGAAGCCTGCTGGGGCGAGAGCGGAGCCTGCGCGTCGTGTCAGGGCTCCGAGCGCCTGCGCTCGCTGCCCAAGGTCAGCGCCTTCACCGTCCTCTGCCTGGCGATCGCGCTGGCTGGGGTGAGCGTCACGGCCCTCCTCGGGTTGCTTCGTGACGGGCAGGTCTCGCTCCCCTTGGCCGTGAGCCTGGGCGTCATGCTCTCGAGCTTTGGGGTCGTCGCCGGGCGCTACCTCCAAGACCGTCCCCGACGCTAGCCTAGCGCTGCGCCTGCGGCCCCTTGGGGGGTGAGCCCTCGCAGCTTCCCTGCGAGGGCGAGGGGGCCTCGGGAGAGGCCCCCTGATATCAATGCTGCGCCTGCGGCCCCTTGGGGGTGAGCCCTCGCAGCTTCCCTGCGAGGGCGAGGGGGCCTCGGGAGAGGCCCCCTGAAATCAATGCGTGCCGCCCTGCTTCGCGCAGTCGTAGATCAGGGTGTTGAGCTCGACCAGGCGGCGCTCGATCCGCTGGGCGGGCTCGCCGGTGTAGCGGTCGAGCAGGGGGTCGATCAGGTCCTGGGCGGCGCGGAAGCGCTCGATCGCGCGCTTGAGGCCGGGAGAGCCGACCTCGCCGTAGGAGGCGCGGTAGTAGCGAACGCCGGCCGTGTAGGCGGCCTCGGCCTTGAGCCACGCCGCGTCTTCGGCCAACGGGTCCGCCGAGGTCACGGGGCCGGGGTCCGGCTCGGGCCGAGGGTCGGCGTCGGGCTCGGGGTCGGGGGTCACGGGCTGCGGCTGCGGCTTGGGGATCCCGGTGCCGGGCGCGGGGAGCGCCCCGCACACCACGAGGCGCGCGCGCTGCAGGCGCTCGAAGTCGCCGCTGCCGAACATGTCGACCAGCACGCGGCCCTCCTCGCTGCGCAGCGCCTCGCCGAGGAGCTCGGTCCCCAGCCGGCGCAGCCCGGCCTTGAAGGCCCAGAACGCGTAGCGGTGAATCGTCAGCCCGCCGACCTCGCCGAGGGCGTCGCGGTCGGCGCGCAGGCGCTCGGCGAGCACGCGCCGCGCCTCCATGCCGTGCAAGGTCCGCCGCAGCTCGAGGCCCTTGGCGGGGAGGTCGATCGGCGCGCCGTCGTAGCGCACGAGCTGCACCAGGTCCGCGTCCTCCTGCTTGACCAGCCCCACGTGCACCTGGTCGGCGACCTTGATCTCCTCCAACTCCTTGGCGCTGGCGAGCGCGCCGAGCTGGATCCGGGCCGTCAGCGCGGCGAGCAAGTGCGCCTCCTCCTGCAGCGCGACCTCGCCGGCGCGCTCGGCCTCGCGCTCGGCCTCGGCGAACTCGCCGGCGGCGATCATGCGCTTCAGCTCGGCGGCGCCGAGGGGGGGGCCGTCCGCGTCGTCGCCGCCGTCGGCGTCCTCGCCCGCGTCGCCGTCGTCCCCCGCGTCGCCGCCGTCGGGGTCGGCGTCGTCGTCCACCGGAGGGGCGTCGGGGGTCGCGCTGGGGGTCGCCGCGGGCGCGCTCGGCGCGCTGAGAAAGCCCACGCCGAGCCCGGCCAGCACGCACAGCCCGAGCAGGGGTGGGGAGAGCCCTTCGGCCAGGAAGCCGAGCAGGGTCGGCGCGTCGTCGCTCACGGTCGAACCTCCACCGCAGGGTAGCGCGCCGGGCTCAGCTCCGCCGGGGTCGGCTCGCCGAACACGGCGCCCGCCGCGAGCTCGCCCACCGCGAGGCACGAGGTCAGCCCGTGCCCGCCCAGCGCGGTGGCCCACACCAGCCGCGGCCACTGCGGGTCGGCCCCGACCACGAAGCGCCCGTCGGGGACGAAGCCGCGCAGCCCGGCCCAGGCCTCCGTGTGGGGGAGCTCCGCGTAGCCCGGCGCCACATCGCGCAGCACGCCGCGCAGCCGCGCCAGCTCGGCGGGGTCGACCTCGGCGTCTTCGGCCGGGCGCTGCGTCTGGTCGCAGGCGCAGAGCATGACGCCGCCCGGGTGCGGCCGCACGTAGACCCCGCGGCTCACGTCCCACACCCAGCTCGAGGGCGCGTCGGTCAGGGGCGCGGAGACCAGGTGTCGGCGGTAGTTGACGAGCGGCAGCGACGCCCCGCCCGCCGCGGCCACGAGGTCGGCCGCCCAGGCCCCGGCGGCGTTCACGACCCAGTCGGCCGCGCGCAGGCGGCCCCCCGCCCGGACCGCGAGCCCCTCGCCCGCGACCTCGAGGCGGGCCTCGGCGTCGAGCACGAGCTCCGCCCCCGCGGCCGCCGCGGCGTCGCCGATCCGCTGCAGCACCTCCGCCGGCGTGGCCAGTCCGTCGGAGGGGGTGTGGATCGCGATCGAGCCCGCCTGGGGCACGAGCCCGCACAGCGCCGCGTCGGCCGGGTCGACGACCTCGCACGCGAGCCCCGCCGCGTTCGCGCTCGCGACGGCCGCGCGATACGGCGCGACCTCGTCTCCGCTGGCGAGCAGCACCGAGCCCGTCACCGCGTAGAGCGCCGCGAGCCCCCCGGGAGGCGTCGCCAAGAGCTGCGCCCCGCGCCTGGTCAAGGCGGCCAACACGGGGTCGGCCAAGACCTGCCGGATCAACCCCGCGCCCCGTCCGCTGGCGTGCACGCCGAGCCGCGGCTCGCGCTCGACGACGGTCACCCGGCACCCGCGCCGCGCGAGCCACAGCGCGCTCGCGGCGCCCGCCAGCCCGCCGCCCAACACGATCACCCGGGGATTCGCCATGCGGGAAGTCTACACCGTGTCTCGCGCGGTTCAGGGGTCGCTGCAGAAGCCGGTCAGGACGCATGCTCGTCGCAGCTCGAGACTCGCCGCGAGCATAGGGCGGCCGACCGAGCCCATGACCCAATCGACCCCCAAGCTGAGCGAACGCCGGCGCTCGGCGAGCCTACTGCGCGGGCCTGAAGACGTCCTCGAGCGCCTTCGCGTCGAGCACGCGATCGGCCCAGAGCGCGAGCGCCTCTTCGCCGGCCTGGGCGATACGTGACTCGGTCTGTGCGTCGAGGTGGAACCGACGACGGAGCTGACGCAGCAGCAAGCTCCGCTCACCCTCCAGCCGGCCTTCCTGCCGGCCTTCCTCTCGAAGTTGTTCTGCGACCGTCATGACAACCTCTTGGTTCCTGGGCCCCAAGGCCTGCTTCAGCGCGTCGAAGACCTCCTGCTTGGTCTCTCCGCCGTCCACACTGAGAATATAGTTCGAGTGCGCGATCATGTCGTCCCGGTCTTCCAGATCGCCCAGGAGCCCCGCCTCTCCGCGCAAGAACGCGAGGAGCTCAGCCTCGGTGTCGGTCCCGTGCCGCAGGAAGATCAGGGTCACCCGACCCACGAGCGAGACCGGCCGGCCTCGCAGCTCTTCGTCCGTCGAGCGCCGCAGGTCGTCGACCCGATAGCCCAGCTCCGGCAGGAGACCTGCCGCCGCGCGGCGCGCCTGCTCCGAGAGGGAGAACAAGTCCCCCAGCGACCGTGCGGCCGTCCAGGGCTGGCGCCCGTTGTAGACCAGAAGCGGCAACACGGCGGGCACCCGCTTCGCCCCTGAGTGCTCCGAGAGCCAGCGATCCAGGGCGCGGGCCGTGTAGACGTAAAGACGCGCCGCCATGACCGGGTCGACCCGACTCTGGTGCTCGATCAACACATAGATCAGGGCTTCGCCTGGGTCGCCGTCGGAGCTCGCGTCCTCTCCCGCCCCCAAGTCGCCCCCCACCAGCTTCACTCGGAAGACCAGGTCCGAGAGGCGCTCACTCAGGTCGGGATCGGTGTAGCTGCGTGCGTCGCGCTCGATCGTGTCCAAGTCGAAGTGCGCGACCAACTCGGAGGGGAGCACGGAGCACAGGTAACCTCGCGCGACCTCCGCCCGCCCGAACGTCCTCTGCACCAAGGCGTCGTGCGGTTTCTGCGCCTTGCGTGGACGCGGCCTGTCGCCGCCCGCGAGGTCGTCGGGGACGTCGTCGTTCACGCTGGATCCCCACGCCTTCCTACGCCCACTTCGCGTCGACCGCGAGCGAGGGCAAGGAATGAAGGCACGCAAGGCCTGGGCCGGCGCCAAGGAGCGACGTTCCAGGTCCGTTTCGGCTGACACGAGCCGGAACTGGGCCGGTTGGGCAGGATCTGCCCGCTACAGCTCAGCGACCTCGCCAGGTGCTGGCTCGTGGGCTCGCCTCCTGAGCAGGTCCTTCTCCCCGCAGACGGAAGGCCCGGGGCAACGCTCGCGCCGGTCCTCGGCGCGGGCTACGGTCCCGGTGTGAAGGAGCACGTCCACAGCGGCGCAAAGAAGCTTTCGCTGCCCTACTGCCTGGCGTGCGAGCGCTTGACCGAGTCTGCCGAGCGCATGCACTGCCCCGGCTGCGGCGCGCTCTATCACTCCGCGTGCGCCCAGCGACTCAGCGGCTGCCGCACTCCGGGCTGCGCCCACGCCCCCGCGGAGCGGCCCAAGGTCGTGGCCGCGCGGCGGACCGGCGTCGAGACGCTCTGCCCGTATTGCCGCAGCGAGACCGACGACGAGCCCGCGGTCTGCCCTGAGTGCGGGACGGCGTATCACGGCCACTGCGCTTGGACGCTCAAGCGCTGCGCGACGCTCGGCTGCAACGGCAAGCTCCGCGGGCGAGTGATCCGGGTGAACCGCGAACGCGCCCCCTTGAAGAGCGACCCAGTGGCGGACGGAGTGATCCTGGCGGTGTTCGCCGCGCAGATCCCGGCTTGGCTGCTCGCGGGTCTGCTCATGAACCTGGTGCCCCGCGAGTGGGAGCTGGTCACCCTGGCCGTGACCTGGTTCGTGGCCGGGGTCGCCGCCCCCGCGATCTACGGCACCCGGAAGGGCCGCGCGATCCAGGTCGCGGAGGAGGACGCTGTCCCGTGACCCGGCGGAGCCCGCCCGGAGGGCCCCGGGGGTCAGCCGCAGGCGGAAGCCTGCGGCTGATTGGGGTGAGCTTCAGCGCATGAGGCCGAAGAGCATGCGACGGATTCGGTCGACGAGCTCGAGGGCGTCGTCTGCGCCTGGGACGCCGTAGGCTTTGCAGAGGCTGAGCGCGCCGTGGCATTCGGCG
>JAGQRJ010000374.1 GCA_020425635.1 Planctomycetota bacterium
AAGAATCGCCGCTCGCTGCAGCGGCGCGTGATCATGTGGACTTGGTGGGGGAGCACTCGACGGGGGAGCATGGGAGCCTCCTGGGCCTGGAGGCAAGGCAACGCAGGGGCCGCGGGGCAAGTCCTGTGGGCAGGGCGTCGGGGAGCGATTGGGGGTCACCCTGGGTGGTGTGGCTGGGCAAGAGTTGCCCGATCGGCTCAGCGGCCTCGGAGGTGGGTCACTAGCCTGGGATCGGTCGCCTGCGCCTCCGCCTACGCCCCGCGCCGGGTCACTGGCGAGCAGCACCGAGCCCGCGGAGAGCGCCGCGAGCCCCCCGGGAGGCGTCGCCAAGAGCTGCGCCCCGCGCCGGGTCAAGGCGGCCAACACGGGGTCGGCCAAGACCTGCCGGATCAGCCCCGCGCCCCGTCCGCTGGCGTGCACCCCGAGCCGCGGCTCGCGCTCGACGACGGTCACCCGGCACCCGCGCCGCGCGAGCCACAGCGCGCTCGCGGCGCCCGCCAGCCCGCCGCCCAACACGATCACCCGGGGATTCGCCATGCGGGAAATCCACACCGTGTCTCGCGCGGTTCAGGGGTCGCTGCAGAAGCCGGTCAGGACGCATGCTCGTCGCAGCTCGAGACTCGCCGCGAGCTGGAGTCACCCGGGACGGAGACGGAGGCAGAGCGTCGACCGTGGGACGCAAGGGTTCGGGAACCGTCTCAGCCTAGCCCTGCTTGAGAGTCCGACCTGTGCCCCATTTGGTCACGAGCGAGTAAGCCCTTCGGCCGCTGCCTTGGCCTCTGGATTGCACCTTCCGCGCTAGAAGAGGTCCAACATGAAGTGCAGCCAGTTCACCGCCCTCGCCCTCGCTCTCGCCGCGGGAGTCGGGCTTGCTCAAGGCTTGAGCCCACCCCCCTTGGGGACGACCTTCCGCTCTCTCGATCGCAGCACCACCGAGCCCGACGGAACCCAGACTCGCCTCTGGATCAGCGGCCAGGGTCGCTACCAGATCACGCGTGGCTCGGCGCAGATCGAGGTCCTCGGCGACGGGCACCTCGAACAGGCCCAGCTTCAGCGTGTGGGGCGCCTCGTGACTTGGCTACGCGCCGGCGAAGTCGCAACGTCCACGACACCGCCGATCGCACGGATCCACGACGTGACCGTTGACGCAAACGGAGCGGTCGGCGGAAGCTTCCGTGGAGAGGCCGGGCAGTTCGCACAGTCCAGGGTCAACCAAGTCATGCGCAGCCTCGACCAGCTGGAGTCGACGCTCCTCAACGCCACCCCGCCGAGCCCCGAACCTCCCAGCCAACCGACTCCCCAGCCGATCCCAGACGGGTATCGCCGCATGCACGGGACGGTCGGCACGTGGATCTCTGAGGTCGCCCTCGAGGCCAATGGCCTGGACTACGTGATCACCCCCAAGAGCATTGCCGTGCAGCTCGGGGCTCTCCAAGGGCAACCGGTCGAGCTCGTGGCCAAGGTCGTTGACCCCCACGGCGTCGCGCCGAAGCTCGAGGTCCTGCGCCTCGAGCACCCGGCGGCGCTGCAGGTGTTCGGGACCGTGGCACGAGACGGTGCCGGCTTCGAGCTCCACGTGGGCCCGACGTACGAGCGGCAGAGGGTGCCGCTCGCGCTCGGCGACGTCGAGCTCCTCGAGCGCTTCCTCGGCCACCGCGTCTCGCTGCAGGGCTTCCAGCCCACGCAGCCCGGTCCGCTCCAGGTGACCGGGATCGAGGCTCGTGCGTTGCCGGGGGCTCGACTCTCGGTCTTCCCCAGTCAGTATCCCCTCAGCGCCGGGTCGCCCCTGCTCCTCCGTGGTGTGGATCCCTTCTCCCGCTTCGAGGTCCTCGCCGGTGAGCGCAGCGGCACGATCCGCTCAGGCGAGATCGAGCTCGTGAGCGGCGTCGAGGTCGTGCCGCCTGGCTTGGCGACCGTGCCGGTCGCTGCCCCGCACCCGGAGTGCCAAGGTCTTACCGGCGCCCTGCTCCCGGACCCACCGGCGGCGTCGGAGCCACCGGTCGCCGCGGAGCCCCTTCCGGCGAACGACGAGACCCTGAGCGGGCGCTTGGGATACACCGGCGGGGTGAGCCTGTTCCTCTCTTCGGGCGAAGTGATCAGCCTCCGCGGCAACGCGGCGACGGCCCTCATGCAGCTCGAAGGCCTCTACGACGAGCAGGTCAAGGTTCAAGGCCACACCACCTCCAGCGGCGACTTCCACGTGAGCGAGGTCCTCTCGCCGAAGAAGGTCACCGTGGGCGGCACCTACGACGCGAGCGCGGGCCTGCTGAGTGTGCCAGGGGCGTCGATTCCGCTGATCTCGCCCCGGATCGAGAGCCTCGACGGCCTGCGCGTGATCGTCGAGGGGTGGCGCCCGGAGGGCACCCTCGAGGTCTACACCGACGGCTTCAAGGGCTACGCCTCCAGCACGACCGTGTTCAGAATCGAGCTGTCGGGCGGCATGACGCACGACATGAACCTCGATCTGGGAAGTGAGTTGCGGATCGTGGGTGAGACCACGGGCGGCCGCTATCGCGTGACCTACCTCGGCTTCACGGGGACCGTGGTCAGGACCAGCGTTCGGACGCACTAGTGCTGTGAATCAGAGCGTTGTCGCGAGGGTCAGCCGCAGGGGTAGGCCTGCGGCTGTTTGGGGTGAGCTTCAGCGCATGAGGCCGAAGAGCATGCGACGGATTCGGTCGACGAGCTCGAGGGCGTCGTCTGCGCCTGGGACGCCGTAGGCTTTGCAGAGGCTGAGCGCGCCGTGGCATTCGGCG
>JAGQRJ010000375.1 GCA_020425635.1 Planctomycetota bacterium
GGCGCCTGTGGTGGAAGCTCAAGCCCCCGCGGCTCGCGCCGCCCCCCGGGCCAGCCGCGTGAGCGGGCCCGAGCTCTCGGTCACGGTCAGCTGCTGGAACCGCGCCCGGCAGCTCGAGGGCCTGCTCGAGAACGTGCTGCCCTTCGCGCAGGAGGTCGTGGTCGTCGACGGGGGCAGCGACGACGACACGGCGGCCGTGTGCCGCGCCGAGCCCAAGGTGCGCTACCTCGAGCGCCCCTGGGACGGGCACTTCGCCAAGCAGAAGAACGCGACCTTCGCCGCGGCCCGCGGCGACTGGATCCTGCACCTCGACGTCGACGAGCGCGTCGGCCCGCGGCTGGTCCAGGCCCTGCCCCGGCTCTGCCGGGGCTGGACCCGCTTCTGGCGGCTGCCCATGCTCTGGCTCGTGGACCTCGACCCCCCGCGCTACGTGAAGTCGGCCAAGCACTTCCCCTGCCCCGTCCCGCGCCTGTTCCAGAACCGCCCCGAGCACCGCTACCTCGAAGACGAGGGCCCGGTGCACCCGCGCTTCCCCAAGGCGATCACGCGCAGCATGAAGAAGGCCAAGGGCGTCTACCTGCTGCACTACGTGCTCGCCTGGAGCACCCGCGAGGAGCTCCTGGCCAAGGCCGCCGACTACGCCCGCCGCGAGCCGGGGAGCGAGGCCACCAACGCCGCCTATTACCTCTGGTGGCAAGCCGAGCACGAGGTCCTGCCCCTCGGCGACCTCGCGTAGCGCTCCCCTCTCGACAGCCCCTGCAGACACCGAGCCATGCGCTCGGGTCCGCGCGCGCGGCTACTCGGGGAGCCCGACCCGGACGGACCGGCCGCTGCTTCCTGCGAGGACCCAGTCGACGTAATACGCGAGCAGGTCTCCGCTACGGTCCTGGTCCGTCGAGTCCCGGAAGCCGTGATTGGTCCCGGGCAGCATTAGGTAGTGCAGCTGCCGCGCGGGGTCTCGCAGGAGCTCCGCGACGAACACGTCGGCGGCAGCGATCGGCACCTTTTGGTCCCTGTCTCCATGCGCCACGAACACCGGGAACTTCAGCCCGCGGAGGTCGTCGAGCGGACTCGAGGTCATGCCGTAGCTGACCGCCTGCAGGTCTTCGAGCTCGGTCGCCGTCCCTGCCGCGGCGAGGCGCAGCGCCTGATCGAAGACGGCCTTCGCCCCCTCGGAGCCGGCGTCCCTCCGACCCTTCTGCGCGGACTCGAAGAACCGCGTCGGGCCCGCTCCTGCCATGAGGGCCGCGGAGGCTACGCCCTCCCCCTCGAGCGCCTTGCACACCCCACTGACGACGTCGGCTCCCTCCGAGTGCCCCAGCAGGTGCACGTTCCGGAAGGCCTCGTCAAGCCTCAGCGCCTGGACGACCGCGACGCCGTCCTGCACCCGTGTCTCCTTCAGGTAGAGCCGCTCCTTCTCGAAAGCAGACTGCATCCACGCCAGCGCCTGGGCCTCGGACTCCGGCGGGGGTCCGAAGGATTTCAGCCCGCGCTTCTCGACCACCACCACGTTGACTCGGCGCGATTCCTGCGCCAGGTGTTCGAAGAACATGAGGGCCGAGACGGTGCGTTGCTCGGCCAACATGACCACCGGCAGGCACTTCGAGCCACCGAACACGACGACGGTCGGCGCGGGGGTCGGTGCCTTGGCGACGTAGAGGTCGATCGTCGAGCCGTCGGTCCGCGCGACCGTGTAGTGCTCGAAGGGCTTCCACGGGGTTGCCCCTACCCGCTGAAGCGGCTGGACCTCGCCTTCCCCTTGGGCGCACGGGAGGAACAGCCCTGCCGCGAAGAGCAGGGCAAACAGAGGGGTTCTCATGAGCTGCGGGCCTCCTGTGGCGCGACGACGGGCAGGCGATCAGGCGGGACGAGACCGCGCTGGCCGCTTCGTGAGGTGGAGCCCGCCGCTGCTGCGGGCGGGCGCAGCCTCACCGAGGACTCTTCGGGATCCAAACCACGGCGCCGGACCCCAAGCTCCCGTCGAGGAACCGGGCCGCCTCGCCGAGGTCGAGGAAGTCCTCGCCTTGTTCGAGCTGGTCCCAATCCCTGGGCCGTTGCTAACCCTTGCGTCCGCTGATTCCGCACGCCTCGCACGCGCTTCGGCTCCCACTCACCCAGCAGGAGCCGGACACGATCCGTGCGCATGTCGCCCGACCGCAAGAGCAAGGTGCCCCATGCGGCCGCGCCGCTCGGCATGACCGCACGCCAAGACCTGAACGCCGTGAGTGACCCTGCGCCGGGAGTGCCGCTGAGTTGGATCACCTCAGCTGTCGCGGTCGAGGGCGAGGAGCGCCTGAGCCCGCAGGCCCCCGAGCGCGCCGTCGGGGTCGAGGGCCGCCACGGCCTCCCGGCAGGGGCCGAGGGCCTGCGCACCGCCCTCGCGCCGGGCGAGCGCGATCA
>JAGQRJ010000376.1 GCA_020425635.1 Planctomycetota bacterium
AGACCGACGCCGAGACCGACGCCGAAGCCGACGCCGAAGCCGAAGCCGAAGCCGAAGCCGAAGCCGAGACCGACGCCGAGACCGACGCCGAGACCGACGCCGAAGCCGAAGCCGACGCCGAGACCGAAGCCCAAGCCGAAGCCGACGCCGAGACCGACGCCGAAGCCGAGACCGGCGCTGCAACCCCTGGCCACCAAGCCGTAGGGGCGGAGCTTGCCTCCGCCCGGCCCGAGGCCAGAGACCCCGCTCGGCCGGCGCTCGAGGACGTGGTGCGGGTGCCGGTCGAGGCCGAGCCCGAGCCGGGGCAGCAGCGGCCGGACCTCGGGGCCTGGGTCGAGCGGGGGCAGCTCGAGGAGGCGGAGCCGCCGCAGGAAGAGCGCCCACGGCGCGAGCGCAGGCTCGAGCCCGAGGCGGGCTGAGCATGGGGTTAAGTCGCCGGGCTGGAACAGCTTGCGAAACCCGCTGGATTTCGCGAGGGTGGATTCACGGGCCCCACCGCGCGCCGACGGATCGGGTAGCATGGCCCCTTGGAGGCGGAGTTCGGGTGTGACGGAGTCGGGAGAAGAAGAGATCCCCTGGGAGGGACCCACCGACGAGGACTTCGAAGCCCTCGGCTTCGACACCGCGTTTGGCGCGAGCCCCGGCGCGCCGGGCGGCCTCGGCGACAACGACGACACGCCGCCGGGCGGGATCTACCTCGGCGAAGACGTCCAGGTCCTCGACGCGGCCACGATCGGTCGAGCGCTCGCCGAGGTCGAGGGCCGCTCGCTCACCCCGGACCTGCCGGACCTCGACGTTCTGCAAGCAGGGCTGATCGGGATCGACGTGGGGGCCGCGGCCGCCGTGGTGGCGCGCTTCGACGCCAACGGGCGCCACGAGATCGTGCCCAACGAGCACGACGAGCGCCTGACGCCCGTCCAGATCTTCTTCGACGACGACGGCGAGCAGCTCGTCGGCAGCGAGGCGCGCCAAATGGCGCCCTCTGCGCCGCACCGCGCGGTCAGCAACCTCAAGCTCGCGCTCGCCGACCCCAACTTCAAGTTCGAGCCCGACTCGGAGCACGGCGAACTCTGCGCCGAAGACGTGGTCGGCTTGTTCCTCAAGCAGCTCGTCGACAACGCGCGCGAAGGCGGCGAGATCTCGCACCTCGCGCTCGCGGCGCCGGCCTGGTTCAGCAAGCGCGAGCGAGACGCGCTGACCCGGGCGGCGGAGGCGATCGAGGGCTTGGAGCTGGTCGGGATCACCGACGAGTGCCTCGCTTCGGCGGCGACCTACTCGCTGCGCCTGCCCGACCTCAAGCCGCGCACGGCGCTGGTGTTCGACCTCGGCCACGCGGCCCTGGGGGTCGGGCTCGTGCGCTGCGCGAGCGGTGACATCGAGGTCCTCGCGCAGGCGGCGAGCCGCAACCTGGGCTCCTCGGCCTGGGACGCGCTGCTCTACAACGAGGCCGCGCGCAAGTTCCAGGAGGTCCACGGAGAGGACCCGCGCGACGAGCCGGCGGCCGAAATGGACCTCTGGCTGCGCGCCGAGAGCGCCAAGAAGGCGCTCAGCCAGCGCCCGCAGTGCACCCTGGTCGCCTCCTCGGGGGGCAAGTCGCTCAAGATCGGCTTCACCCGCAAGGGCTTCGAGAACGCGGCCCGCGGCCTGCTCGAGCAGTCGATCGCCCTCGCCCAACGCGTCCGCGACGAGGCGGGCCTCGAGGGCTGGGACGCGGTCGACGCCCTCCTGCTCACGGGCGGCGGCTGCAAGACGCCGTGCGTGCGCCGCGCGATCTCGCGCGAGGTGGGCCGCGCGCCCGAGCGCGGCACGGGCATGGAAGAGGGCGTCGCGGTCGGCGCCCTCTATTGGGGCATTGGCGAGCGCTACCGGCGCAGCAAAGGTTAGGGTTCTCCGATGAACGTCGACCTCCAGGCCGCCCTCGAGTCGGGTCAGCTCACCCTCCTGGTGTGGACCGCGGTGGCCCTCGGCTTCTTGCACACGATCTTCGGCCCGGACCACTACGTGCCCTTCGTGATGATGGCCAAGGCGCACGCCTGGACCCGCCGCAAGACCTTCTGGGTGACCTTCGCCTGCGGGCTCGGCCACGTGGGGAGCTCGGTCTTGATCGGGCTGCTCCTGATCGGGGCGGGGACCGCCTGGAGCCAGTGGGAGACCAGCTCGTGGGCTGCCTTCCACGAGGTCCGCGGGAGCGTCGCGGCGTGGCTCTTGATCGGCGTCGGCGTGGCGCTGGCGCTGTGGGGGATCGTGCGCGCGCTGCGCGGAGTCCCCCACAGCCACGTCCACGCGCACGCGGGCGGCGAGGTCCACGTCCACGACCACCAGCACCAGGGCGAGCACATGCACGCCCACGGCCACGAGCCGGCCGTCGCGCAGCACGCCCACGACCCCGAGCGCAAGGTGCGGACCCTGACCCCCTGGGTGCTGTTCACGATCTTCGTGTTCGGGCCCTGCGAGTCGCTGATCCCGCTGATGCTCGCCTCCTGGGCCACGGCGGGCGTGATCGGCGCGGGGCTCGTGATCGGCGCGTTCTCGCTGGCCACCGTGGCCACGATCGGCCTGGCGGTGAGCGCGCTCCTGGTCGGCGCCTCGCGCCTGCCCCTGGCGGGGCTCGACCGCTGGTCGACCGCGATCGCCGGGGCCTCCCTCGTGCTCTGCGGCGCTGGGATCCAGTTCCTCGGGCTCTAAGGACGCG
This sequence comes from Planctomycetota bacterium, assembly GCA_020425635.1. Taxonomy (GTDB): domain Bacteria; phylum Planctomycetota; class J058; order J058; family J058; genus JAGQRJ01. The sequence continues at coordinate 2,693 of JAGQRJ010000376.1, forward strand.
CTGGCTGCTGCCAGACGCGCGCGCTCAGCTCCAGAGGCGCATCTCTTCGGCGCCCTCTTCTTCGCCGCGCTCGAGGGGGGTCTCCCACCCGGTCAGCGCCGCGCTGATCGCCGAGCCGAGCTTGCGGCGCACCGAGCCGCGCTCGAGCCGCTGCCCGCGAATGATGTAGGCGCGCTCGCGGACGGTCGACGAGCTGGTCACCAGACGGAAGATCTCGGTGCGCGGGATCAGGCACAGCCCGCCGCGGGCGAGGCGGTCGTTGACCGTGACGTAGTTCTCCGCGCAGTATTTCAGCGTCTGGTAATAGCCCTCGAACAGCCCCTCCTTCATCTTGTCCAGCCGGAGCATGTTGTAGAAGAAGTCGTCGGGCCGCGACTCGAGGTGGATCGTGCGCTCGGCGATCTTCGGGTCGAGGTGCGCCTCGACCGCCTTCAGCCGGCTGTAGATCAGCTTGCGGTAGAGCTGCTCCATGTGGTCGAAGAGGTTGTTGAGCGTGCCGTTGTAGGGAACGATCGGGTTGATCGTCACCAGGCAGTCGACCGGCAGCTCGGCCATGATCCGCCGGCGCCCGATGGTCTTGCCGATCGCGCCGTCGCCGAGGTCGTAGAGCTGACCGCCGCGGGCGTGGTCGGAGAAGCTCATGGGGGTCGTGATCCCCGGGATCGAGCACGAGCAGCGGATCGCGTCGGCGATCGAGAGCTTGTCGTAGGGCTCCATGCCGAAGTAGATCGAGGTCTGCGGGTCGCTCGGCGAGGAGAGGTGGTTCACCGCGTTGAAGCGCTCGGCGATCACGAACAGGTACTTGCCCTGGGCGCGGACGTCCTTGAACGAGCGCGCCAGGCCGTAGCGCGCGCTCAGCTCCTCGACGTATTCCGCGATCCCCTCGCCCGTGAACAGCGCGCGCGGGAGGATGTCCTGGAACGCGGTCAGCAGCTCGCAGGCCAGGCGCGAGAAGCGGCGCAGGTATTCCAGGTGCTCGCGCCCGGGTCCGATCACCCCCGAGGAGACCCGCTCCCGCCCGTGGCGCAGGTCGAGGATCAGGGTCTTGAGCACCTTCAGGGGCACGAGCGGCGTGTTCTTCAAGCCGCGCCAGTATTCCTTGAGGTCGGGGCGGAAGTAGAAGTTGACCGGGAAGGTCAAGCACTCGCGGATCAGCTCCACCATCGGCATGCCCGAGACCACCCCCGCGGCGAGCAGCGAGCCGCCGGAGATCCCCGAGGCGATCGAGAAGTAGCGCGACACGTGGTCGGTGCGCCCGTTGAGCGTCTCGGGCGGAATGATCCGCAGCACCTCGTCGAGCCGCGTCTCGAGCTCGCGCAGGGGCACGCCTGCCTGGGCCATGTAGTCGAAGAACGAGGGCTTGAGCTCCTCGCGGGTGTGCGGCTCGCGGACCAGCTGATCGAGCCCGACCAGGTGCCCCAGCGCCTTGGAGGTCCCCACGAGCCCGCCGCCTCCAAAGCACAGCGCGTTAAGCTTGTCGCTCATGAGGGGCTCCTTCCGGCCGCAAGCCAAGGTGTGTAGGCACTTACAGTCTACTTACCGCGTCCGATCTCCGGGAGGGTGAAAGTGTGAACGCGCCCGCGGCCGCGCGGTAAGCTCTCGACCCAGCCCCTGGAGGTCCGCATGCGCGCCGCGCTCGTCTCGTCGATCCTGACCCTCTGCGCGCCGCTCGCGGCGGCGGAGCTCACCAGCGGACCCATGCTCGGCTGGACCGACGACACCAGCGCGCGCGTGTGGCTGCGCGCGGACGGCCCCGGGCGCGCGACCCTCGAGCTGCGCCCAGCCGGCAGCGACGCCCCCTGGGTGGAGGTCGCCGCCGGGCGTTTCGACCCCGAGCGCGACGGGACCGTGGTCCTGACCGCGCGTGACCTCCAGCCCCGGACCGCCTACGCCTACCGCGTGGTCGTCGACGGCGCACCTGCCTCGCCCGGGGTCTTGCGCACCCTCCCCGCCCCGGGCACCGGCGCGCTCAAGATCGCCTTCGGTAGCTGCGTGCACCTCGAGCGCCACCGCGAACAGCCGATCTTTGGCGTGATCGCCGCGGCGAAACCCGACGTGTTCGTGTCCCTGGGCGACGTCGTCTACTACGAGCGCGAGGACGTGCAGTCCCAGGCGGGACTGTTCGCGCGCATGCGGGCCCAGCGCGAGCTCCCCGACATGGCGGCGCTCTTGCGCCAGGTGCCGACCCTCGCGATCTGGGACGACCACGACTACGGCCCGAACAACTCCGACAAGACCTTCGTGCTCCGCCGACAGACCCGCGAGGTGTGGCAAAGCTACTGGCCCAACCCCGGCTACGGCGAGGGCGACGAGGGGATCTACTGCAAGGCGCAGCTTGGCCCGGTCGACCTGTTCCTGCTCGACGATCGCAGCTTCCGCAGCCCCAACCTCTCGCCCCCAGGGCGCGAGCACCGAATCCTCGGCGAGCGCCAGACCGCATGGCTCCTGCGCGAGCTCAAGGCCTCGCGCGCGCCGCTCAAGCTGATCGGAGTCGGCGGGCAGTTCCTCTCGCGCTGGCCGCTCCCGGTCGAGACCTGGGAACCCGCGGCGGAGGAGCGCGCGCGGATCCTCGAGTGGATCCGCGACGAGCGGATCCAGGGCGTGGTGTTCATCTCCGGAGACGTCCACATGGCCGAGGTGCTCAAGGCCAAGGACGAGGTCGTCGGCTATCCGCTCTACGAGGTCACGAGCTCGCCCCTCGCCAACCACAACAACCCCGGGCTGAGCAGCATGCCGCACTCGGGGCGGATCTTCGTCGACAACGTGGGCATGAACTACGGCTGGATCGAGGTCGACGCGGAGCGCGGCACGCTGAAGCTCGAGTTGCGTGACGTCGAGGGAGAGCCGATCTGGTCGGCCACCCCCGAGGGCGTGCTCGCCCCCAAGCCCGGACCCAAGCGCCGCTTCTACTCGCGCTAGCCCGTGCTTCGCCTGGTCAGCAACTCAGCCGAGCGCGCCGTGTTCGCCAACCGGCTGCTCCCGACCTTCCTCGCCTGCGGGGGCCTGCTCGGCGCGACCCTGCTCCTCGCGCTGTTCGGGACCGAGCTCCTCGTGATCCGCTGCGATCGCTCGCGCGACTCCTGCAGCGTGCTCAACGTAGACGCCCTCGGAGGGCGGCAGGTGCGCAGCTTCGCGCTCAGCGAGCTGACCGAGGTCTTGCCCTGCGGCTACGTGGCCGAGACCACGCCCGCGCAGCCGGGCCACTCCGTGACCGTGCGCAACTGGGAGCTCCACACCACCTCGGGCGCGACCCACCGGCTGCGCACCCGGAACCTCGCCGACTACGCGTCCATGGACCTGACCCAGCCCCTGAACCGCTTCCTCCAGGGCAGCGAGGAGCGCTTCACCTGGCGCGCGTTCTACATGGGCACCCCCGGGCTGTTGGTGCTCTTTCTGCTCCCCACCGCCCTCGGGCTGAGCGTGGTCGCCCTGCGCCGCACCCGGCTCACGGTGCACACCGCCGAGCGGCGCTACGCGCTCTCCGACCGCTGGCTCCCCGGCAGCACGCTGCGCAGCGGGCCGCTCCGCGAGGTCGAGGCGCTCGAGCTGCGGCAGGCGCCGCCTCCCGCGGGCGCCGAGGTCACCACGGCCCAGTTCGTGACCCTGGTGCTCTCCGACCCGCCCCAGCGGGTGTTCCTGGGTCAGCTCGAACCCGCCGAGCTCGAGCCCCTGATCGCCGCCCTCGACTGCGCCACCCGCGACCCCAGCCCCTCCGCGCCCAAGCTCACCCCCCTGCTGCGCGGCGCCGCAGCCTTCGGCTGCGCCTGGCTTGGCAGTGTGCTCGGCTTCGCCGCGCTGCTCTTCGCGCTGGCCTTCTCTCTGTAGGTAGGGACGGTCTCGGGCTCGGTCCCGGCCCCTGCCTAGCCCCGGGCTGGGTCCGTCCAGTAGGCGCGGTAGGCGGCGACCAGCTCCGCTGCGGGCGGGGGCGCGGGGACCTCGAGCGCGCGCAGCCGGGCCTGGGTCTCGGCGTGGGGCCAGGGGCCCATGTGCATGCGAAACCCCGCCGCCGGGAACCAGGCGCGCAGGGGCGCGAGGGGCGCCGACTCGCCGGCCGCGAGCAGCGCCTCGCGAAAGGCCGCGTAGGGGACGGGCCGCACCCCGAGCAGCTCCGAGAGCTCGGCCCAGGTCGGTGAGGCGTCGAGGTTCGTCAGGTGCGAGGTCTGGCCAGCGGGGGGCTCGCCCGCGATCAAGCCCGCGATCGCCGCGGCGACGAAGTCGACCGGGGTCAGATCGCAGCGCGCGTCGCGAAGGTCGAGCCCAATCCCGAGCTGCAAGCAGGTGCGCAGGGCACGGTTCACGAAGTCGTCGGGGTTGGCCACGCCGCGTCGGCTGTGCCCGGTGATCATCGCGGGTCGGTGGACCGTGGTCGGGAGCCCGGCCGCGGCGGCGGCGCGCACGCGCTGCTCGGCGACCCACTTGCTCAGGCCGTAGCCGGAGCTGCGCAAGGCACGGGCCTCGTCGAGCACGCTCGCCTCGTCGCCGTCCGCCGGCGCGGTGCTGATCGTCGACACGAAGTGGAAGGCCTTGGCCCGGGCGCTGGCCGCCAGGGCGAGCAGGCGGTCGGTCCCGACCACGTTCGCCGCGCGCAGCTGGCCGTAGAGCATGACCCAGTTGACCTGGGCCGCCGCGTGCACGATCGCGTCGAGCTCGGCGGCCTGGGTCGCCCAGCGGGCCTCGCTCCACCCCAGCCGCGGCTGCCCGAGGTCGCCGGCCAGGGCGCGGACTCCCGCCAAGGACGCCTCGAGCCCGAAGCGCTCGGCGGCGCCTCGCAGGCGCGCCGCCGCCGCGTCGTCGTCGGGGGCGCGGACCAGGCAGCGCAGCTCGACGTCGCCGCGGGCGACGAGGGCCTCCAGCAGGTGCGCGCCCAGGAACCCCGTCGCGCCGGTCAGGAGCAGGCGGCGCGGGGGGAAGCGCGAAGGCGCCGCGAGGCCCGCGCGGTCGAGCTCGAGGGGCGCGGCGAGGTCCGCACGGGCGAGCGCCGCGGTCGCGCTCTCCTCGCCCTGGCCGCGGGCCCCGACTCCGGCGTCGACCTGGATCCGGCGCGCGAGCTCCTCGAGGGTCGCCGCCCCGTGCCAGGCGTGCAGCGGGACCTCGCGCCCCAGCCGCTGGCCGACGGCGGTCACCAGCTCGACCCCCGACAAGGAGTCGACCCCGAGCTGATCCGCGAGGTCGGCGCCCTCCCCCGGGGCCGCGCCCAGCACCGAGGCGGCCACCTCGCGCACCAGGTCGAGCACGCCCTGAGCCGGGGCCGCCCCCGCGTAGAGCGCGGCGAACACCTCGCGGTAGCGCTCGGCGACCGCGCGCCGATCGACCTTGTTGCTCGAGGTCGCCAAGCCGCGCTCCACGCTCAAGGGCTCGAGCTCGAGGTGGATCGCCGAGGGCAGCTCGAAGGGCAAGAGCGCGGCCGCGCGCCCGACCTGCCGCAGCTCGTCCAGCACCCGCGCCCGCGCCGCGGGGCCCGTCAGGGCCTCGGCGTCGTCGGCGGCGCAGCCGAGGGCAGCGGCCAGGGTGCCGAGGTTCGGCACGACCAGGGCCACCACGCTCGCCTGCAGCGAGTCGGCGTGGATCACGAGCTGCGCGACCAAGGGGCTCGCGCGCAGCGCGTCTTCGATCCGCTCGGGGGCGACGAACTCGCCCTGGGCGAGCTTGACCACGCTCTTGCGGCGCCCGATCACGCGCACCCGGCCGTCGGGCGTCCGCTCGCCGAGGTCGCCGGTGTGGAAGTAGCCGTCTTCGTCGAAGGTGGCCCGGGTCGCGGCCTCGTCGCCGAGGTAGCCCGAGATCATGTGCGGGGTCCGCACCAGGATCTCGCCTCGCGCGGGCTCGTCGTGGGTGAAGTAGCCCAGCTCGGGGACGTCCACGAGGCGCAGGTCGACGTCGGGGCGCACGAAGTCGTCCACCGTGATCGTCCCGCACTCGGTGCTCCCGTAGCCCTCGCCCACGCGGCTGTTGCCGAAGCAGCGGCGGAGGAAGCCCATCAGCGCCTCGCTCGGCGGCGCGCTCCCGACCCCCACGTACTGCACCCGCTCGCCGAAGACCCCGCGCAGCCCGGCCAAGGCCACCTCCTCGAGCTCGGCGGGGTCGCCCTCGGGGTGCGCGGCCTGCAGACGCGCGAGGTCCTCGCGGTATCGATCGAGCAGCAGGTTGAACACCCGGGGTGGTCCGGAGACGGCGCTCGGCTGGAGCAGCGCGAGCTCGCTGAACAGGCGCTCCGCGCCGGTCGCGAACCCGATCTGGCCCGAGAACACGAGCAGGGTCTGAAGGTAGACGCGCTCGCTGAAGTGGCTCAAGGGCTGAAACGAGAGGTGCACCGCGGGCTGCGAGACCCCGAACGCGGTGAGCATGGCGTTCGTCGCGCGGTAGCTGCGCATGGCGCCCTTGGGCGTCCCGGTGCTCCCCGAGCTGAACAGGATCGTGTGCAGGTCGTCGGGGTCGCGGGGGGCCGGGGCGAAGTCGTCGAGCAGCGCGCGTCCTCGAGCGAGGAGGGCGGCGTAGGCGAGGCCCCCCGGGCCGGGCTCGGGCGCAGGCCCGCGATCCAGGGGCGGGAGCTCGATCCGCTGAGCGAGGGAGGGCACCGCCTGCGCCACCTGCTCCAGGCGCTCGCGCTGCTCGGCGCCGCCGAACACGCAGGCGAGCTGGCAGCGCTCCGCGAGCACGCTCAAGCGCTCGGCGGAGTCGGTGGCGGGCAGGGGCACGACCACGAACCCGTTCATGAGGCAGGCGAGGTCGGCGCAGACCCACTCGGGCTGATTCGGCGCGCAGATCCCGACGAACACTCGCCCCTGGGGCCCGAGGGTCGGCTCGACGAGCAGCGCGCGCAACCCCGCGGCGAGGGCCCGCGCCTCCGACCAAACCTCGGCGTAGGTCACCCAGCGGGTGTAGCCGCCGAGCTCTCCGGAGGGCAGCCGCTCCCGGCAGGAGAACAACGGGCGCTGCGCGTAGAGGCTGAACGCGCGCTCGAAGCTCTCCAGCAAGGTCGGGCCCGTCAGCGTCGCGGCGCGGAGCTCGACCCCCACCAGCTCCAGCGGCGCCGGTCCCGACGCCGGGTGCAAGGTGATCCGCAGGAAGCGCCCGATCGCGCAGGGGCGCACGCGCGCCCAGGGGCCGGGCTCGAGGGGCGCGATCACGCTCCAGGCACGGTCCATGAACAGCGGCTGCCGCTCGTCGTCGAGGCGCGAGTAGAGGTTGAGCTGCAGCTGCCCGCGCGGCCCCGCGGAGCTGGGCCAGTGTACGCGCACCTCCTCGACGTAGAGCTCCTGCCCCAGGTCGAGCTCGTACCACGGCGCGTCTTCGGCCTGCGTCGGCGGGGCCCAGAGCTTGAGCGGCGCCGGCAGCGCCGCGTCCCAGGCGCCAATCGAGGACTGGCGCGAGTGGCGCTCGTAGCAGGGGTCCGCGAGCAGCGCCGGCGAGCAGGCGCGAATCCAAGGGCGCAGGTGCAGGAGCCAGCGCCCCGGCGCGGGCGCGACGAGCGCTGCGCTGGGCGCGCTCGGCGAGAGCTCGCGCCAGCCCTGGGGCGCTTCGCCAGGCCGCGCCAGCGCGAGCTGCAGCGCCCAGCTGGCGCGCCAGCCCGGGAGCGCGCTGAGCTCCACCCGCAGCTCGCGCCCGGCGAGCTCGACCTCGCGCGGCGCCGGGGCGTTCTCGCCCTCGGGGAGTTCGAGGGCCCAGGGCTCGCCCCCGACCCGCAGGGCGTGGCCCACGTAGGCCCAGTACAACTCGCGCTGCGAGGGGATCCGCGCGACCTCGGGTGCGGCCTGCGCGTCGGGGGCGTCGACGTCCAGAGCTCTACTCCGGGAGGCGCACGACGTGGATCGCCTGGTCGTGGGCGTCGGACTCGTCGGGCTTGGCGCGGTCGGAGACGCAGGCGAGGGTCTGGGCGTCGAGCCACACCACGCCCTCCACCCGGTCGAAGGTCGTCTTCTTCGCGCCCTCCTCGACGGGGAAGCCGTAGACCCTGCCGGGGCCCGCGAACTTCAGGGTCCCGGGCTCGAACGCGCCGACCCACAGCTTGGCCGAGCTCTGGGAGACGATCGCGACCCGGTCACCGTCGACGTCGATCCCCGAGTAGTCCTTGAACGCCGCGGTCGCGGGGACCTCGAGCACCTGCGGCTGCGGGAGCTCCTTGGCCGCGGGGTCGAGCACGTAGGCGTGGATCCGCCCGTGGCCCTTGTCCTTGCCGCGGTCCCCGCCCTCGCCGTGGTTGCCCTCGAGCAGACAGAGGAGCACCGTCTTGCCGTCGCGCTCGACGCAGGCCAGGCCTTCGTAGCCCTTCCCCCCGTCCTTGAGCTCGCCCGGGAGCTTCGCCGGGCCGACGGCGCTGTCCTTGGCGTAGGCGACGAGCAGCCCGTGCACGCCGCCGGTCTTGAGCCGCGCGCCCTCGACCACCCCCCACAGGCGGCCCTGGGCGTCGTAGGCCAGGCCCTCCAGGTCGGAGCTGCCGCGCAAGCGCGGGTCGGGGTCGACGAGCTTCGCCGAGGACGCCTCGAGCTGGGGCGACACGATCCCGAGCTTCCAGCTGTTGTCGAAGACCACGCGCAGCTGCTCGCCGTCGAACTCGACCCCGCTCGCCTCGTAGCGGTCGAGGCCCTCGCCGAAGAGGTCGGCGCAGCGCGCCTCGCGCACGAGGGTCAGCCGCCCCTCCTGAGCCTGAGCCTGGACTGCGCCCAGGAGGGCGCAGACGATCGAGAGTGCAGGGGTGATGGTGCGCATCGGGGCGGCTCCTTCGCTGCAGCGGACGCAGCGAGCGCGGGGATTGTTCAGGTCGCCGTTTGGCGCGTGTCGAACTCGGTGCGCAGGAAGTGCTGGAGCATGCCCAGGACCTCGTTGATCTGCTGGTAGCGGCGCTTGGGGTCCTTGCGCAGCATCTTGAGCACCATGACCTCGATCACCTTGGGCACGTCGCTGCGGAAGTTCGAGATCGGCTGCGGCTCTTCGTTGCGGATCTTGTCGAAATACTCGAGCGGGGTCTTCCCGAGGAAGGGCGGCTGCCCGGTGAGCATGTTGTAGATCGTCGCGCCGAAGGAGTAGATGTCCGAGCGGTGATCGGCGTAGAGCGCCTCGTCGATCTGCTCGGGGGGCATGAAGGGCAGCGTCCCCAGGCCATCGCCCGGGCGGGTCAGGTTGGAGTTCCCCGAGCCGACGAAGTTCTTGGCGAGCCCGAAGTCGGTCAGCTTCGCGGTCCCGTCGCTGGTGATCAGGATGTTCTCGGGCTTGATGTCCCGGTGCACGATCGAGTGCTCGCGGGCGTGCTCGAGGGCCAGCGCGACCTGCACGGCCACCCGGATCACCGAGGCCAGCGGCAGGCGGGTGTGCTTCTTGATCAGGTTCTTCAAGCTCTGGCCCTGGAGGTACTCCATGGCGTAGTAGAGGTGCGGCGGGGAGAAGCCGAGGTCGAGCACGCGCACGATGTTGTGGTGTTCGAGCTCGGCGGCGGTGGCCGCCTCGCGGATGAAGCGCTGGCGGTCCTCCTCGCTGAACTCCCCGCGGGTCTTGAGCACCTTGAGCGCGACCTGCCTGCCCCCGTGGGCCAGATCTCGGGCCATGAACACTACGCCCATGGCGCCCTCGCCCAAGCGGGGGCCGATCTCGTAGCCCTTGATCTCGACCTTGGGCACGCAGTTCGAGCACAGCCAGCGCCCGCGCTGCTGGAACGCGCCCTTCTGCACGTCGGCGGTGCTCACGGGCTTTTGGCAGAGAATGCACACCCCGAGCACGTCGCCCACGAGGGTCGGCGCACCCGCAGCTGCGGCCGGCGCCTGCGGCCAGGCCTGCGTCAGCTCACCGCTCGCGGCGGGGCGCACCTGGGGCGCCCCAGCGGCCGCGGCGCCGGGCTCGATGTGGATCAGCATGTGGGTGTGGCCGAGCTGCAGCAGGTCCCCGCTGACCAGCGGGGTGTCGCGGATCTGGGCGCCGTTGATGAAGGTCCCGTTCCCCGAGCCGAGGTCGCGGACTCGGGCCTCGTGATCGCTGAGCACGATCTCCGAGTGCCGCCGCGAGATCCGCTCGTCGTAGATCTGCACGTGGGTCTGCGACGAGCGCCCAATGCTGACCACGGGGTGATCGCGGTGGTTGAACTCGAGCACGTGACCCGCGTGGCGACCGTTCTTGAAGGTGACCCGCAGCTTCATCCGCGCACCACCAGACTGCGCCCGGTCATTTCGGGCGGCTGGGGCATGCGCATCAGGTCGAGGGCGCTCGGCGCCAGGTCCGCGAGGGTCCCGCCCGGACGCGGCTGCGTCCCGCGCAGGGTGGGGTCGACGAGGATCGCGTGGACGGGGCAGGTGGTGTGCGCCGTGTGCACGCGACCGGTGGTCGGGTCGAGCATCATTTCGCAGTTGCCGTGGTCGGCGGTCACGATCGCTGCCCCCCCCTTCCCCAGGATCCCGTCCACCAGCTCGCCCACACAGCGGTCGACGGTCTGCACCGCCTGGATCGCAGCCTCGAGGTTTCCAGTGTGACCGACCATGTCCGTGTTGGCAAAGTTCACCACGATCAGCGCGTCGTCGTGCTCGGCCAGACGCCGCAGGGTCGCCTGCGTGACCGCGTCGGCGCACATCTCGGGCTGGAGGTCGTAGGTCGCGACCTTGGGCGAGGGCACGAGGTGCCGGGCCTCCCCGGGGCAGGCCGCCTCGACGCCGCCGTTCCAGAAGAAGGTGACGTGGGCGTATTTCTCGGTCTCGGCGCACTTGAACTGGGTCGAGCCCCAGCCGCCGACGAGCGCGGAGAGGTGGTTCTTGATCACCTGAGGCTCGTAGGCCACGGCCATGACGGGGAGCCCCGCCTGGTATTCGGTGAGGGTCACGACCTCGACGACGTGCAGGTCCTGGCGCGGGAAGCCGTCGAAGCGCGGCTCGGTGAGCGCGCGCACGAACTGGCGCATGCGGTCCGCGCGGAAGTTGAAGGTGATCACCTGGTCGCCGCGCCGGATCCCAGCGGGCTCGCCCCCAGGGGGCACGATCACCACCGGCTCTATGAACTCGTCGGTCTTGCCGGCGGCGTAGCTCGCCTCGATCGCCGCGAGCGCGCTCGGAGCCTGGGGCCCCTTGCCGTGCACGATCACGTCGTAGGCGCGCTGGACGCGCTCCCAGCGCGTGTCGCGGTCCATGGCGTAGTAGCGCCCGCTGACCGTCGCGACCTCCCCCAGACCGACCTCGCGCGTCCAAGCCAGGATTTGCTCGAGGTAGCCCTTGCCGGCCTCGCGGTCGGTGTCGCGACCGTCGGTGATCGCGTGCACGTAGACGCGCTCGACGCCGACCTCTTTCGCCATGCGCAGCAGCGCGTGCAGATGCTCGAGGTGGCTGTGGACCCCCCCGTCGGAGCAGAGCCCCACCAGGTGCACGGCGCGGTCGCGCTCTTCGGCGCGCTGCATGGCCTGCACCAGCGCCGGGTTCCGCGCGAAGCTGCCGTCGGAGATCGCCTGGTTGATCCGGGCCAGGTCTTGATACACGACCCGCCCGGCGCCCATGTTGAGGTGCCCGACCTCGCTGTTGCCCATCTGCCCGTCGGGGAGGCCGACCC
>JAGQRJ010000377.1 GCA_020425635.1 Planctomycetota bacterium
CCGCAGGCGCATGCTGCTCAGGGGGCCTCTCCGAGGCCCCCTCGCCCTCGGAGCGAGCTCCTCGGGCTCACCCCCAACGGGCCGCAGGCGCATGCTCAGGGGGCCTCGCGCTTCGACCTGCGCGGGAAGACCTGCGTCGAGCTCGGCAGCGGCTGGGTGCTGAGCCACGCGCTGCTCTTGTGGCTGCTCGGGGCCGAGCGGGTGATCGCCACCGACCTCGAGGCCCAGGCGCACCCCGAGACGCTCAAGGTCGCGGTGCGCAAGGCGGTGAGCTCGGTGGTCCGCGACTCGCTCTCGCCCTTCGAAGACCACGGCCTGCTCCGCGCGCGCCTCGAGCGCCTGCGCGCGATCGAGCGCTTCGACTTCGCGACCCTGCGCGCGCTGGGGATCGAGTACCGCGCGCCCCTCGACCTCGCGCGCGAGGGGCTCGGCGAGCCGGTCGACGTGGTCTTCTCCTGGTCGGTGCTCGAGCACGTGCCCGCGGTCGACGTCGACCCCCTGCTCCAAAACCTCGCCCGCGACCTGCGCCCCGGCGGCGTCATGCTGCACGCGATCCACCTCGAGGACCACCGCGACAGCGCCCGCGCGCCCTTCGCGTTCCTCGCCCCGGACCCCAGCTTCGGCCCCCGCGCACAGAGCGAGCGCGGCAACCGGATCCGGCGCAGCGGCTGGGAGGCGCGCTGCGCCGAGCTCGAGGGGCTCTCGACCGAGGTGCTCTACGCCTGGCAGCGCGACGCCGCCCTCCTCCCGGCCGCGATCGACCCCGAGGTCGCCCACACCGGGCCCGAGGACCTGCGCACCAGCCACCTCGGGCTGTGCCTGCGCCGGGCGTCGGGCTGACCCCGAGCGGTCCCCGCCGCGGTTCGCCTCGGGAGTCCCCGCCGGCTACTCTGGGGGGGTGAAGCGGTCGACGGACTACGCGGACTACTGCAGCCCCGAGCGCGCGCGGCGCCTCGCGGCCTGCGCGCTGGACGTGAGCTACCACCGCGCGGTGGGCGACCGGATCTACACCCAGGACGCAGACGGCTGCGAGGTCGAGGTCCTCGACCTCGTGGGCGGGTTCGGGAGCGGGATCCTCGGGCACAACCACCCCCAGCTGATCGAGGTCCTGCGCACCGCGCTCCAGGACCGCGTGCCCTTCATGGCCCAGGGCTCGATCCGCGAGACCGCGGGGCGGCTCTGCCGCCGGCTCTCGGACCTCGCCGGACAGGCCGGCGGGCGGCGCTTCGTGGTGACCCTCGCGAGCACCGGGACCGAGGCCGTGGAAATGGCGCTCAAGCACGCGGTGCTCGAGCGCTCGCTGCGCCTCGACGCGATCCTCGCCGCCGGCCGCGAGCAGCACCGGGCCGTGCAGGGCAAGCTGCGCAACCGCGAGTGCAACGTGGTCCCGCGCCTGCTGCGCGACCCGCGCTGGGCCGAGCTCGTCGCCGACGCCGAGCCCGACCTCGAGGAGGCCTTCGCCGCCGTGGCGCTCCACGCCCGCCGGCTGCAAGAGCGCCCGCCGCTGTTCCTCGCGCTCGAGGGCGCCTTCCACGGCAAGACCTCGGGCAGCCTGCAGCTGACCAGCGGCGCCGCCGCGCTCCACGGCTTCGGAGCCCTCGGCCCGGCGGTGCGCTTCGTCCCCCGCGACGACCTCGAGGCGGTGCGCCAGGTGCTGCAGGAGCAGACCGTCACCTACTGGGAGCTCTCGGTCGACGACGCGGGCGTCGTGCGCCTCGAGGCCCGGCCCTACGTCGACGTCGCGGCCATGTTCCTCGAGCCGATCCAGGGCGAGGGCGGCGTGCGCCCGCTGGCGCGGGGTTACCTCAAGGCGCTCCAGGGCCTGCTCCAGGAGCACGGGGTGCCCCTGGTCGTCGACGAGATCCAGACCGGCTGCGGACGCACCGGGACCTTCCTCGCCAGCGAGCAGCTGGGGATCCAGCCCGACTACACCCTGCTCTCCAAGGCCCTCGGCGGCGGCTTGGTCAAGATCTCGGCGCTGCTCGTCGACGCCGCGCGCTACTGCGCGGAGTTCTCGACCCTGCACACCTCGACCTTCGCCGAGGACGAGCTCAGCTGCCGGGTCGCGCTCTCGGCCCTCGAGCTGATCGCGGGCGACGGCAGCCCCCGCACGGGGGTGCTCTCCAAGGTCCGCGCCTGCGGGCTGAGCCTGCTCAGCGGGCTGCGCGACCTGCAGAGCCGCTTCCCCGAGCAGGTGCGCGAGGTGCGCGGCGCGGGGCTCATGATCGGCGTCGAGTTCGGGCTGCAGCAGCCCGTCGCCAGCCCGACCCTGCGCCTGCTCGACGAGCAGGAGGCCCTGGGCCTGGCGATCGCGGGCTACCTGCTCCACACGCACAAGCTCCGCGCCCTGCCCACGCTCTCGAACCCGCGGACCCTGCGCCTGCAGCCCTCGGCGGCCTTCAGCGCCGACGACCTGGTGCGGACCCTGCGCGCGATCGAGGACGTCGCGCGCAAGCTGCACGACGGCGAGAGCCACGCGCTGATCGCGCCCCTGTGCAGCGCGCGGCCCTTCGAGGCGCCGGCCTTCCAGGCCCCCGCGGGGCCCGTCCCGCCGCCGCGGATCCAGGTGGTCGTCCCGCGCTACGCGGGGCGGGTGTCCTTCCTCGCGAACCTCGTGCGCCCCGAGCACCTCGGCTCCTGGGACCCCACCCTGCGCGCCCTCGGCGCCGAGGCCCTCGGGCGCTTCGTCGAGCGCACCCACCGCGAGCTCGACCCCTTCGTCGCGCACACCGCGGTGGTCGAGTCGAAGAACGGCGACCTGGTCCATTTGACCTTCATGGGGCTCATGTTCACCGCCGAGCAGGTCCAGGCGGCCTACCGCGCGGGCGACGTGAGCTGGATCGAGGGCAAGGTCCTCGAGGGCGTGCGCCTCGCGCGGCGCAACGGCTCGTCGCTGGTCGGCCTCGGCGGCTTCACCTCGATCCTCACCGGGCAGGGCACGCGGATCGCCGAGGACCGGATCGGGATCACCAGCGGCAACTCGCTGACCGTGGCCATGGGCGTCGACGCCCTCGTGCAGTCGGCGGAGGAGCAAGGGGTCGCCCTCGAGCGCGCCTGCCTGGGGATCGTGGGCGCCACCGGGAACATTGGCAGCCTCTACGCGCAGATCCTGGCCGAGCGCGTGCCGCGGATCGTGCTCGTCGGTCGCCCGGGGCACCGGCGCCGGCTGAAGCGGGTGGCCGACGAGATCTACTGGGAGGTGTTCAAGTCCCTGGCCCGCGAGGGCGAGCCCCAGGGGATCGCGCGCGCCGTGGCCGGCACCCGCGCCTACCCCGTGATCCGCGCCGCCCAGGATCAGCTCGAGCGGGTCGGCCTCGCGCTGCACGACGCGCTCAGCGACGAGCTCGGCGACGCGGCGCCGGTGCAGATCGCCTCGAGCATGGACGAGCTCCGCGTGTGCGACCTGGTGCTCTCGGCGAGCAGCGACCCCCTGCCGATCCTCGAGCGCCAGCACCTCAAGCCGGGGCCGGTGGTCGTGTGCGACCTCGCCCTGCCCGAGGACTCCGCCCCCAGCGTGCACGCCGACCCCGAGGTGCGCGTGATCCGCGGCGGCGTGGTCCAGCTGCCCAAGAACCCCGACTTCTCCGCGCCCGGCGTGCCGCTCGAGCCGGGGACGGTGCACGCCTGCCTCGCCGAGACCCTGCTCCTCGGGCTCACGCGGATCAACGAGCACTACAGCTGGGGGCGGGTGACCAAGGCCCACGTGGAGCGGATCCGCGACCTCGCGGTCTACCACGGGTTTCGCCTCAGCCGCCCCAGCCTCGACCGCGTGCTCTAGCCGCCCCGGTGGACCCGCGCCTGCGCGAGCTCGAGCGACGCTGGCGGGCGAGCGGGAGCTTCGCCGACGGGCACGCCTACGCCCTGGCCCTGACCCGGGCGCGGGCCGCGCCCCTCGACCTCTGCGCGGAGGTCCTGGCTTCGACCCCGGCCGACGCGCGGGCGCTGCTCCTGGGTGAGCCTCGGCTCGAGCCGGTCCCCCTGGACCTGGCCCTCCCCGACGGGCTGCGGCTGCTCTGCGTGCGCCTCGACCTCTGGCAATACACCACGATCACCCTCCTGTTCGCCGAGCTCGACGGGGTCAGCTACCTGCTCCCTCCCTGGCGCGGGCGCGGGACCCTCGACCGGCTGCCGGTCGTGCTCTGGCCGACCGCCGACGAGGTCGGCGTGGAGGCCCGCGCCGGCTGGCGCGCCGCCGTGAGCTACACCTACTTCGCCCAGCGCGGGGCGACCGACTTGCCCGCGGACCCCCTGGTCGAGCTCGACCTGGCCCAGCTGCTCGCCCCGAGGCTGGCCGCGCTCGTGCGCGCCGGCGACCTGCGAGGCCTCGCGCCCTGGTTCGGGCTGCTCGACGTGCTCTACCACCAAACCGGCTACCGCTCCCAGGAGCTGCACCCGGGCGCAGTCCATGCCCCAGGCCACCTCCCGGCCGACCTCCAGGCCTACGCCGCGGAGGCGCCGCAGCCCTTCGAGGCCCGCGGCGAGCAGCGCGCGGCGCGCTGCTACGTGCACAAGCTCGAGGGCCTCGACGGCTGGTCTGGAGAGCGCGAGCGCCTGAGCGTCGGGACCCTGACCCTCGAGCCGAGTCGCTGGCGCTACGCGAGCGCAGACCTGCTCTTCGAAGAGGACCGCGGCCTGGCGCTGTCCTAGACGTGGGTGCGCTGGGGGTGGCCCTCGGGCAGGCAGGCCTGCACGAAGGGCGGGAGCACGAAGGCCGCGCGGTGGACCTCGGGGGTCCAGTAGCGCGTCTCGAGCCCCGTCGGCGGGACGAGGTCGCGGAGCGGATCGCGCTCCTGCGACGCGTAGGCGAAGGTCCAGAACGCGCCGAGGTAGCTCGGGCACACCCCCCAATACATGCGCACGTTGGCGAAGGCCTCGCCCAGGCCGCGGTAGATCTTGGTGATCGCCTCGGGGTGGTAGAAGGGCGACTGGGTCTGGGCGGTGAACACGCCGGCCGGGCTGAGGGCGGCGGCGACGGTCTCGTAGAACTCCGACTCGATCAGCCCCGCGGCCGGGCCGACCGGGTCCGTGCCGTCGACGACCACCAGGTCGAGGCCGCTGCCCTCGGCCTCGCGCAGGGCGGCGACGCCGTCGGCGAAGCTCAGCGTGACCCGCGGGTCGTCGAGGCTCTTGGCCAGCTCGGGGAAATACTCCTGGCTCACGCGCACCACGCGCTCGTCGATCTCGGCCACGGTGATCTCGAGCCCGTCGCGGCGCAGGAGCTCGCCGACGGTCCCGCCGTCGCCGCCGCCCACGAGGAACGCGCGCTCGGCCTTCTGCAGCGTCCACAGCGCGGGGTGCGTGAGCAGCTCGTGGTAGGGGAACTCGTCGAGCTCGGTGAGCATGATCGCGCCGTCGAGCGCCAGCACCCGACCGTGGTGCAGGGAGTCGAAGACCTCGATCTCCTGGAACGCGCTGCGCTCCTTGTGGAGGCGCTTGCGCACCGGGAGCGAGTAGCCCGCCCTGCCCAGGAGTCGCTCGGTGTACCAGTCTTCGACGTCGCTCACGCCACCCTCCCGGAGTAGGCCCGGCGAGGATTCTATGCGCTCAGCGAGCGTCTGCGAAACCCGGAGGACGGGCTAGCGCCGCTCGTCCTCGGGCTGCCAGCTCGGGTCGAGCTCGCTGCCCTCGACCTGGCCGCTGAGGCCCGCGCGGGCGGGGACCTCGGTCTCCGCGCTCGGGGTGGCTTCGCCGGTGGGGCCGGTGGGGACCTCGGTCGCGGCGCTGGGCTCTTCCACGACCGGGGCCGGGGTCGAGCTGCGCTCGCCCGTCTTCAGCCCCTGGTCGTAAATGTTGAGGTCCAGCGAGCGCTGGAAGCGCACGCGCTCGATCGCCTGGGCGATCAGCGCGCGGGCCTCGGGGTTCTGGGTCTTGTCGAGGGCGTCGAGCAGGGCCAGGGTCTCGGCGTCGTAGCTGGCCAGGCGGCTGCCGCTGGTCGGGGCCGGCGCCTCGTCGGTCGCGCGGCCGACGTAGACCTCGCGCAGGGTGTCGCGGAACTGACCCTCGAACTCCTGGCTCTTGGCCTCGACCTCGCTCTCCAGCGCGTTGAGCCGGGCCTCCTCGCGCTTGCTCACGTAGCTCTCGACCGAGCCGTGGTCCTCTTCGACCATGCGCTCGAGCCCGGGGTGCTCCGCCAGGCGGCGCGTGCGCTCGGCGTTGGCGCTCGTCTCTTCGAGCACCGCCTCGGAGTGCGCGGCGAGGGTGCTGCGGAACTCGGCGATCCGCGCGTCGAGGGGCCCCGTCGCGTGGCCCCGGATCCCCTCGTAGGCCTGCTCCAGCTCGCCGAGGGCGTCCTCGATCGCCTGGGGGGTGACCTGCTCGCCGTCGTTGAGCTTCTTGAGCAGGTCGTTGATCCGCGACTGGCCGTCCTGGATCTTGCCGCGCAGGCGGCGCTGATCGAGGTAGCGGTCGAACTTGTTGGCGAGGGTGTCGCCGGCGAGGAGCACGACCGCGGTCTCGCCGGCGGTGAACACCCAGCCCGCGACGTTGGTCAGCTTGCCCGCGCGCATGAGCGGCTTGCCCTTGCGGATCAGCTGGAACACGCCCTTGCCGCCCTCGACCGCGAGCTTGACCGCGGTCGCGCTGATCCCCAGCGCGGCGACGTCGACGAGGTAGGTGTCGAGGCTGAACTGCCCGCGGGCGATCATGGGCACGGCGATTCCCGCCGCGAGCACGAGCTGGCTGCGCAGGATCCCCTGCAGTACGCCCTTGCGCGCCAGGCGACGCACGTAGCGCCCGTAGATCACGTCGGCGGCGCGCGCGCCGGTCGCGAACAGGGTGTAGTCCAGGTAGAAGTCGACGCTCACGAGCTGCTCGAGGAACTCGCCCAGGCGCTCGTCGTCGCCCGAGTGCGCGGCGACCGCGAGCTCCTTGAGGAACAGCGAGAACGCGAACTGGCTGATCCCGGCCGCGCCGCTGAAGGCCTCGCTCTTGCCCAGCCGGGCCCAGTCGATCCGCCCGTCGGCCTTGCGGAAGGTCGCCAGGAGCTCGCCGGCGCGCTCGGAGGCCCGCAAGCGCTCGGCCTCCTTGGTCTTGTTCGTGCCCGTGGACTCGACCGGCTCGGCCTTGAAGCCGAGGAAGTCCGCGATCACCTTGACGCGGTCGGCGGTCGAGCCCTTGGCGAAGCGGCGCCAGGTCTGGCTGGCCGCCTCCGAGCCCGCGCGGCGCGCCTCCCGGATCGCCTTCAGCTCGCGGAAGTAGTGGTTCACCCGCCGGGCCGAGACGCGGAAGCGCTCGAAGCGCCGGACCTCGGCGTCGCTGAGCTTCAGGTGCTCCTTGAGCTGGGCCGCGTTGGCCTTGTCGAGCTTGAGGCCCTCGGGGACGACCTTGCCCTCGGGCAGGCCGAGCTCGAGGAGCTGCTTGAGCTTCTCGACGGGCCGGCCGGCGCGCGCGCCGTCGACGATCAGCTTGGCGTCGGCGGGCGTGATCCGCGCGTCTCGCGCGAGCTCCGCGGCCGAGCTCGCCGCGAGGGAGCCGGGCTGCTCGAGGAGCTGGGCCACGACGTCGCGCCGCTGGAAGGCGAGCGCGCGCGCCAAGGGCCGGTCGGCCTCGTCGTCGTCGGGCTCGAAGTAGGGGATCTCGGGGGCCGGCAGGCCAGCGTCGGCGTCCTGGGCCAGCGCGCTGGCGGCGAAGCTCCCGAGGCAAGCGAGGGCGATCAGTGCAGAGGAGGTCTTCATGGCGTCCTGAGGGGCTGCGTTAGTTGGCGCGGGTGGGCACCGTGGGGCCCAGCATGAGGGTTCCGGGGGCGATCTCCAGCGCGATCCCCTCGTGGGCGATCGAGATCGCGCCGTTGGCGAGGAAGCGAATGTCTGCGCTGTGGATCGTGATCGTGGTCCGCGAGCCGACCTGGGTGACCATGCTGCTCAGCGCGTCGAGCTGGCGCAGGTCGAAGGACTCGGCGCTGATCCGCACCTCGACGTCGTCGAGCTGGTTCAGGCTGGCGTTGCCGTTGGTCGGGTCGACCTGGAGGCTCGTGGTGATCTCGACGCTCGCGTCGCCGGTGAGCGCGATCGTGGTCACGCTCGGGCCCTCTTTCATGCTCAGGCTCGTGCCCTCGCTGAGCGCCACCTCGAGGTTCAGGTCCATGGGGATCGGCCCCGCGAGGCCAGGCTTGACCGGGTCGAGGTCGACCTTGAGCCCCATGGCCACGGTCAGGTCGATCGTGTTCTTGCCGGCGAAGCCGACGGCCAGGGTGTCGTAGGCGAGGCTGCCCTGGCGCAGCTCGAGGTGCGCCTCGAGCTTGGCGGCCTTCTGCCCCGCGGCGTAGCCGGCGGTGGTCAGGACGGTGCTGCGCGGGGACTCGCGGAGCATTTCGCCGGTGCTGACGCTGAACTTCGTGCCGCTCGAGACCCGCGCGTTGATCTGGGGGCCGCCGGGGAGGCCGCTCTCGACCACGCCCTCGCCGTCCTTGAGCTCGACCGAGGCCTCGCCGGCCAGCCGGCGCACCTCGGTCACGTTGCCCTCGCGGGTGCCCTGGCGGACCCGCGCGGCCAGGCGGCTCGAGAAGGCGCTCGTGCCCTCGAGGTCGGCGTGGAGCCCTTGCCCGTCGACCTTGGTGTGCGTCGCGTCGCCCGAGAGCTGCACGTCGACCGTGGCGTTCACGCCGCCGAGCTGGATCCGCTCGGGCGGGACCGGGGTGCCCATGGCGTTCTTGATCAGCGCGTCGATCGCGCTCTTCTTGATCCCGGCGAAGGTGTAGGCGTTGAGCTCGAAGTGGGCGCCCGGCTTGAGCCGGGTGCTGAGGGTCTGGCGCGTCGCGCCCTCGCCGAGGGCGGCCGCGATCCCCAGGGTCTCGGCGGTGCTGCTCGAGACCTGGATCTGGGTCTTGGCGAACACGAAGCCCATTTTGGTGCCGAGCTGACCCTCGCCCGAGATCACGGCGTCGCCGGGGGCGGTGGGGAGCAGCTTGACCGACGAGGGCAGGTCCAGGCCCTGCTTGGCGACGAGCGCGTCGAGGCCGCCGACCTCGATCGGGCCCTGGAGCGCGAAGCGGTAGCCGCTCTGGTCGCGGTCGATCGTGATCGACTGCTTGGCCGGCTCGGCCGAGCTCAGCGGCTGCAGCACCAGCTCGCCGCGGCCCTTGAAGCTCGCGCTCCCGCCCTTGGGGGCGAGCACGTAGAGCCCGTTGGCCATGCGCGAGCGGACCTGGCTCAGCGCGGCGTCGAGGTCGAACTCGAGGGTCGCGGCGACCTCGGCGTCCTCGGGCCGGTCCATGGGGATCCGCTCGCGGTGGGTGCCGGCGATCCGCACCTTGGCGCCGTCGAGCTTCGCCGCGTTCTCGCCGCGCAGCTCGCCGGTGACCGTGGCGGTGGCCTCGAAGGAGTTGCCCTCCGGCGCGCTCTCGTAGGTCCGGCCGTTGAAGCGGCCCTTGCTGTCGAAGCGCAGGCGGTGGTTGGTGAGGTGCAGCGTGCCGCCGTCGTTGGCGAGCTCGATCGTCTTGGGGTCGGCGCTGGCGTCGAAGGAGACCGCGACGTCGGTGAGCGGGATCTGGTCGAGCACGCTCTCGAGCTGCTCTTGCTCGGCGACCGCCTCGATCGTGTCGGCCTCGGGTCCAGCGCCCGGCAGCCACACCAGCAGGTCGGTGGTGCGGATCGCCTCGTCCATGCCCATGGGCTGGGTGCCCACGTCGCTCTTGCGGGTCAGGATCGGGAGCGAGCCGTCGAGCACGATCGGCTTGCCGAACACGCCCTTGTCCTTGACGTCCTTCCAGCCCGCGCCGAGGAACTCCTTGTCGAGCCAGAGGAAGCCCTTGGTCCGGCGCTGGAGCTTGCCCTCGGGGGTGATCCGGAGCTCGCCGGCCGAGCCCTTGACGATCGTGCTCAGCAGGCCCTTGCCGCCCAGGCGGAACACCAGGTTGCCCTGGGAGTCGCGGTAGACCGACTTGACGGTGATCTCGGCGCTGCCGTCCTGATCCTTGGCCATGAGGTGCAGCACGCCGTCCTGGTCGAGCTTCATGCGGCTGAAGGGGATCACCCCGCCGAGCTTGAGCTTGACGCTGCGTCCCTGGGCGTCTTGCGGGCGCAGGTCGAGGGCGACGAGGCGCGCCTCCTTGTCGCCGGGCAGCTTCTCGAACTTGGTCTGGAAGCGGAGCAGGGTGCCGTTGGGCGCGTTGAACGGGCCGACGGTGATCGTCTTCGAGCCTGGGACGGGGGCGCGGAACTCGTTGTCCGGGCCCTCATGGTCGTCGACGGTCATGGTCGCGACGAGGTTCACGACCCGGAACGCCTCGAGGTACTGCCGCAGCTCCGTGCCGCTGACGTTGCGGATCGGGAGGTCGACGTCCTTCAGGCCTTCGCCCCCGAGGGGGTCGTTGAGGATCCGCTCGAAGGGGTCGGGGGTGTCTTGAGCGGGCGCTGCCCCGAGGGCGAGCGCGCCCAGGAGGACCAGCAAGGAAAGGCGGGACGTCTTCACTCTGAAACTCTCTTGAAAAGGAAAGCATGCAGGTCGTGTACCGCTTGGGTAAACGCGCCTTGTGCCTTTGAACAAGAGGGTTAGGGCTGCGGTTCGGGAGCAGGATGACTCGGAAGTGAGTCACAACTGGCCGTTTTCGGCTCACTTTGCGGGTCGTATAAACCGACCGGAGTCCAGGGAGGGCAGCGGTTTAGGGCGCCCGGACGGGCCAGCCGCGCCGGGGCCGCGCTCGCTCAGATTCGCTCGAGCAGCACGCCCGTCTGGTAGCTGTACGCTTCGCGCTCGATCGCCAGCGGACGGAAGGACCCGGCCAGTCCTTCGAGCAGCCAGTCGAGGTCGTAGAACACCTGCGCCTTGTAGGAGCGCCCGATCGTGAACATGCCGAACTCGCCGCGGCGGAGCGCGTCGTACTCCGGGCACGAGCGCAGGTAGCTGGCCAGCCAGTGGTCGGCGTAGCGCCCCTCGAGCAGCGCGAGGGAGTGCTTGTCGTGAAGGGTCACGTAGAGCGTCCCCCCAGGGCAGAGGATCCGGCGCAGCTCCTGGAACCACGCGTCGGCGAGGTCGTCTATGTGCGTGAACACCGAGCCCGCGAACACGCAGCCGAAGGAGCGGTCCTCGAAGGGCAGGCGCGGATCCGTCGTGCACAGGAGCACGTGAAAGGGCGGGCAGAGGTGCGTCTTGCACCAGAACACGTGCTCCGCGCTTATGTCCGCGCCCCACACCTCGCAGCTCGGGGTCAGGTCCTCGAGCCAGCGCAGCATGCGCCCCGCCGCGCAGCCGAGCTCCAGGATCCGGTTGGCCTCCTCGAGCGGGCGCGCGTGCTCCGCGCACAGCGCGCGCATGCGCCCCACGTGCTCGCGCCCCCCCGCGAGGAAGCCGGCCTCGTCGCCCGCGTAGCCGACCCACAGCTCCTGGGGCGGCACCGGCAGACCCTCGCCGCGCTTCGCGCGCAGCGGCAGTGAGTAGGAGCGCTCGGCAGGCCGGTAGGGGAGGAACGCTTGTCGCCAGGGCTCCAGCTCCTCGAGCCCGAGCTGCAGCGCGCTGTGGAGCGCCGTGCCCTTGTAGCGCTGCAGCGCTCGTCGCAGGCCCGACTTCATTCGCGCGCCCAGGTGTCGCTCGGCCATGGGTCGCCCCTCGCGGCCGCATACTAACGTTTTCGAGGGGGCTCGGTCTGATCTCCAGGGGGCTCGTGTCGGAGTCGGTGTTGGCCTCGGTTTCGGACTCGGAGTCGGTGTCGGTGTCGGCCTCGGACTCGGCCTCGGACTCGGACTCGGTGTCGGAGCTCCGCGCCATGTGGGGCGTGGCGCGCGGGCACCGGCTCCGCGGGGGGCGGGGGACCTGCTGCTCGGCGGCTTCGCTCGCGTCGTTCCTGCTGGCGGGCGAGCGCGACCGTGCCCTGGACCAGGAACGACACTCCCTGCAGATGCCTCG
>JAGQRJ010000378.1 GCA_020425635.1 Planctomycetota bacterium
AAACACGCCGGGCGGCGGCGCGGCTTCTTGCTCGAGGCGCAGCACGTGCCGGTGCCCGGGGTCCATGACCACGAGGAACGAGGCGCGCGGGGCGCCCTCGGCGTCGAACTCGGTGGCCCAGTAGCTGCCCGGAGGGAGGGTGACCTGGGCCGACGCCGAGTCGGCGGCCGCGACCTCGACCTGGCGGCCCCCGTCCCAGGTGAAGAACACGACGCGCCCGGGCGCCCGCAGGCCTTCGATCGAGACCGTGCACTCGCCGACGGGCTGGGCCGCGGGGCCGTCTCCCAGGCCGCCCGACTCCAGCTGGGCGAGGTTCTGGCGCAGCTCTTCGGCCAGCGCCCAGTTCCCGCGAGACTCGGCGTAGACGATCCGGGCGCGCTTGACGCGCGCGAGGGCCGCCCGCAGGACCTCGTCCTCGGGGGCCTCGAGGAAGGCGCTCTTGGCCTCGAGCATGGCGTAGAGGTAGTGCTGGGAGGCTTCGTCGTGAAGGCCCGCGCGCGCCTGGGCCTCGGCGTGGGTCAGGAGCTCGAGGGCGCGCTCCGAGCGTTCGTGGCGCACCACGCGATCCGCCAGCGCGCGCACCGCGAACGCGCCGCTCACGAGCAGCGAGAGCAGCGCCAGCAGCAGCCCGCTGGCCACCGGGTGTCGTCGCACGTGGCGCAGCGCGCGCTGGAGGCGGCCGGGCAAGCGGGCCCGCACCCGGGTGTCGGCCTGGAAGCGGGCGAGGTCTTCGGCGAAGTCGGCGGCGGTGAGGAAGCGCTCGCGCGGGTCGCGGGCGAGCGCCTTGGCGCAGAGGATCTCCAGGGGGGCCGGCAGCGAGGGCAGCACGTCGCGCAGCCTCGGCGGCTCGCGGTGCAGGATCGCCTGCAGGACCTCGATCGCCGACTCTCCCTCGTGCGGAGGCTTTCCGGTGAGCAGGAAGAACAAGATCCCGCCGAGCCCGTAGATGTCGATCCGGTGATCGACGGGGTCGGACTTGGGGGAGACCTGCTCCGGGGCGAGGTAGGAGGGCGTGCCGAGGATCTCGCCGGTCTCGGTGAGGGTCGGGTCCTGGTGCAGGTGCTTCGCCAGGCCGAAGTCGAGCACGAGCGGGCCGTCGTCGGGGTGGAGCATGACGTTGCTGGGCTTGAGGTCACGGTGGACCACGCGCTGGCTGTGGGCGGCGTCGATCGCCCGGGCTACCTGCTCCACGATGCGGGCCGCCTCCAGGGGAGGCAGGGGGCCGCGCTGCTCGACCAGCTGCTCGAGGGTCGGCCCCTCGATCACGTGCATGGTGAGGTAGGCGTTCCCGCCGAGCTCGCCGTAGGTGTGGGTCGACACGATCCGCGGGTGCCGCAGGCGCGAGGCCACGCGCGCCTCGCGGCGGAAGCGCTTGAGGTGCCGGGTGTCGGAGACCAGTCCGCGGTGCAAGAGCTTGAGCGCGACCTCGACCTCCTGCTCGGGGTCCCAGGCGCGGTAGACCGTGGCCATGCCCCCGCCGCCCAAGCGCTCGCGCACCTCGAGCCCGGCGAAGCGCTCGCCCGGGAGCAGCGTGACCGGCTCGCCGCGGAACGCCGGGTCCGACTCGATCGTCACGGACTTGGTCGCGGTCGTCCCTCGCGGTGGGTCCGCGGGGGCGAGGTGCGCCTGGGCCGCCTCTTCCAGCGCCCTGCGCGAGACCGAGCCGGTGCCCTCGCCCGAGGCCGCCCACTCGGACCAGGCCGAGAAGAAGTCGCCGCTCTGCGGATCGCTCACGGCGCCCCCAGACCCGGGCTCAGGGGAAGCAAGCCCACGGCCGCGGAATACTTCGCCGCCGCGGTCCAGTAGTCGCGCGAGGCGCTCACGACCCCGAGCTGAGCGCGCGCCGCGGCGGCCTCGCGCAGGTTGAGGTTGAGCACCGTCGAGTCGCCGAGGCCGAAGCGCTGGCGCTCTGCGTCGGCGACGCGCTGCGCCAGCTCGGCGGCCTGGCGGGCCTGCTGCTCGCGGGCGTAGGCCGCCTGCAGCGCGGAGAACGCGTCGCGGACCTCGAGCGCGACCTGGTCGCGGGCCAGCCGCAGCTGCTCGCCCAGCTGCCCGAGGCGGGCCTCGCTCTCGAGGACCAGCCCTCGCGCCTTGCGGTTCTGCAGGGGGAACTCGAACTTCAGCCCGGCCACCAGCTCGAACTCGCCCTTGGTCACCGAGGGGCGGCGGCGGTCGAGGTCCTGGGAGGCGAGCACGGTCAGGTCGAGCTGGGGCAAGAGCTCGTTGTTCGCGGCGCCGAGGGTGACCCGCTCCCGGGCCTGCTGCTGGGTCAGGTTCCGCAGGTCGGGGCGACGCTGCAGCGCGAGCTCGAGGTCGGCCTCGAGGGCCGAGCTCAGCAGGGCCTCCCCGGGGGGCAAGGTCGCGAGCTGGGCGCTCTCGGGCGCCTGCAGGGGCTGGCCGCTCGCGTCCCGCAGGAACAGCGCCAGCGCCAGCGCGGCCTTCTCCGCCTTGCGGCGGGCCGAGATCACGAGGCCCTCGCGCTCGACGACCAGCCTGCGGTTGTCGAGGACCTCGATCTCGGCGAGCGCGCCGTTGGCGAAGGCCTCCTCGATCCCGCGCTGGCGCACGACCGCCAGGTTCAGCAGCGCGCGCGCGACCTGCTGCTCCTGGCCCGCGGCGACCCAGTCCCAGTAGGCCTCGGCGGCCTCGGCGCTGAACTTCAGGCGTAGGCTCTCGAGCTTGGAGTCGGCCATGTCGCGCTCGTGGCCCGCGGTCAGCAGGTCGCGCCGCGCGGGGTCGATCTCGCCGCCGCGCAGCAAGGGCACCGCCACGCCCGCGCTGAACTCGCCGCCGTTGTTGATCCGGCGCTTGCCGTCGAAGGTCAGGTCGAAGTCGCCGTCGCCGACCCGGTAGCCGCCGAGCACGCGCGTGCCCCACAGGCCGGTGGCCTGCTCGAGCATGACCCCCGCGGTGTGGTTCTCGTAGAAGCCCTCCAGGTTCCACTGCGCCTGCGCGCTGAGCTTGAGGTCGAAGGACCCGAGCGCCTTGATCTGCTTGGCCTGCTTGAGGATCTGCTCCTGACGCGCGACCGAGAGCAGGGGGAAGCTCGCGTCGACCGCGGCGAGCACGTGCCCGAGCTGCAGCGGCCCGCTCCCCGGGGTCCAAAGCGAGGTCACCGCGGCGGGGCCGCCCGAGTTGAGCACCAGCGCCTGCTGCGGGGGCTCCTGACTGCCTCCGCGGGTCGGGATCGCCTCGGGGTCGGCGGGCAAGACCCAGGTCGTGTCGTCGCGCGCGGTCATGCAGCCGCAGAGCGCGACCAGCGCTGCCAGCAGCGGGCGGGGGAGGGTCACTTGCCCACCTTGAGCTTGGCCTTGGTCTTGCCCTGCTTCGGCTCCGCGTCGCCGATCACCGGGGGGAACCCGTTGATCTGCCGCCAAGCCTCGAAGCCCAGCGTCACGCGCTCGAGCAGGATCCAGCCGCGCGCGCGGACCCCCTGGCGCAGGAAGCGCTCCGAGGGCCACTCCTGGGAGTCCTCCTCGGGGACGATCACCACGCGGAAGCGCCCGTTGCCGTCGTCGCTGGCGTCGACGAAGGCGACCGTGCCGCCGAAGGTCCCCACCGCCACGCTGGGCCAGCCGGCGAACTGCACCGCGGGCCAGCCCTCGAACTGCAGGCGCACCGGACGGCCCGCGCTGAGCAGGGGCATGTCGTTGCCGTCGACCCACAGCTCGACCGCCATGGACGCGGTGTCGGGGACGAGGGTCGCCACGGCCTCGCCGGCCTTGACCATTTCGCCGCCGCGGTTGGCGTTGAGCCGGAGCACGGTCCCGGCGACGGGCGACGACACGCTCTGGGTCCGCTGGCGCGCGATCTTGACCTGCAGCTCGGCCAGGGCCGAGCGCGAGCTCGCCGCGTCGGAGGACGCCTGCTCGCGCTCGGCGTGAGCGCTGCGAATCTTGGCCTGATACTCCTCCGCCTTCGAGCCGCGGGCCGCCTCGAGCGAGGCCCGGTCGTTGCGGCTCGCCTCGAGCGAGGCCTGCGCGCGGGCCAGGTCGAGCTCGGACTTGCGGATCTCCAGGCGCGCGAGCTCCCAGTCGCGCTGGGACGCGAGCCCGCTCGTCTTGAGCTGCTCGCGGCGCTCGAAGTTGAGCTGCGCGGTCAGGCGGGCGATCTCGGCCGACTCCACCGCGCGCTCCGCGGCCGTCACGTACTGCGCGGCCATGTGGATCTTCTGCTGCGCCACCTCGAGCTCGAGGTCCAGGCCGCGCTCGTAGGCCTTGGCCTTCTCCGAGTAGGCCTGGACCTTGGCCAGCGCAGCCTCGAGCTTGGCCTGGTAGGCCGAGGCTTGCTCCTCGAGGCGCTGGATCAGGTTCGGGTCGTTGTCGCTGATCTCGAACAGCGGGTCGCCTTCGGCCACGACCGAGCCCTCGGCCACGTACCAGCGGGTGACCCGTCCGCTGATCGGCGCCTCGACCACCTGCTGCCGCTCGAGCGGGGCGTAGGCGACCGCGCGTCCGTCTCCGCGGACGTTCTGCTGCCAGGGCACGAAGGCCAACACGAAGGGGAGCGAGAGGAACACGGCCCCGAAGCCCTTGGCCAGGCGCCAGAACCAGGCCGGAGTCTGGGCCGAACGGAGGGCCGGGATCCGGCCTTCGCGGGAGACGCTCAGAGGGGGATACGTCATGCCTGGACCTCGGGGGTGGGAGAGCGGAGGGTTCCGCGGTCGTCGAGCTCGACGATGCGCGCGCAGCGCTGCGCGACGTCGCGGCGCTGGGTCGCCACGATCACGGTGCACGGCGGTCGCTCGCGGAGGTGGCTGAACAGCAGCGCGTGGGTGCGCTCGTCGAGGCCGTCGAGGACCCCGTCGAGGAGCAGAAGCCGGGGCTCGGAGGCCAGGACCCGGGCGAGCACGAGCAGGTCGGCCTGCCGGGCGGAGAGCGGGCGACCGAAGCTGGTGAGCTCGGTGTCGAGTCCGCCGGGGAGTCGCTGCACGGCGTCCCACAGCCCGACCGCCTCGAGCACGGCCTGGAGCGTGTCCAGGCGCAGGCCGGGGTTGCCCAGGCGCAGGTTGTCCGCGACGGTCCCCGCGATCACCTCCCCGCTGCGCGCGAGCGCGACCTGGGTGCGGAGGGCCGCGGGGCGCAGCGAGCGGAGGTCGACCCCGTCGTAGTCGATCCGGCCGTGGGTGTTGCGCCGCTGGCCGTGGAGCAGCTCGAGCAGGGTCGACTTGCCCGAGCCGCAGGGGCCCAAGAGCGCCACGGTCTCGCCGGGCGCGAAGCTCAGGTCGAGGCTGGTGGGGATCACGCGCCCGTCGGGCCAGGCGTAGCCCACGCCCTGCAGCTCGACCTGCGCCGGGCGCTCGCGCCGGTCCGGGGTCTCTCCGGTCTCGAGTTCGAGGGGCAGGTCGAACAGGTAGCCGAGCTTGTCGACGGCCGCCAGCATGTCGTAGACGCTCTCGAGCTGGCCGCCGAGCTTGGTGACCGCGGCCAGCACCAGCGAGACGATCAGCCACGAGGCGACGAGCTGTCCGAGGGTCAGCTGCCCGACCTTGACCAGCCAGCCGCCGAGGCCGAGGAGCATGGCGCTGGTCACGACCTGCAGCGCCAGGGCGCCGAGGAGCTGACGGAGCACGATCTTGTAGTGCTTCCCGCGCCGCTCGAGGTAGGTGTTGGCCAGGGTGTCGGCGTGGTCGATCGCCACCTCGCGCCCGCCCGCCAGCTGGAAGGCCAGCGGGTGGCGGACCAGCTCCTCGAGCCAGTCGGCCACCGCGTACTTCGCGCTCGACTCCTTGATCGCCGAGGTCATGGCCCCCCGACCCATGGCCCCGATCACGAAGGCCAGGGCGGCGAGGAGGAACACGTCGAAGGCGAGCAGCAGGGGGTGGTAGAAGGCGAGCACGATCAGCCCGATCCCGGCCGAGAGCACCACCGTGAGCCCGTCCAGGAGCAGCTTCGCGCCCACCTTCTGCAGGGTGGCGACGTCGAAGAAGCGGTTGACGAGCTCGGGGCCGTGGATCCGGTCGAGGCCCTCGCGTCGCACCCGGGGCAGGCGCCAGGCGAGGTCGGTGGCCACGCGCACGAACAGGCGGCGCTGGATCATTTCCACCACCACGTGCTCCATGGCGATCACGGCGCCCGCCAGCCCGAGGCACAAGGCGAGGACCAGGGCGAGCACGATGATCGGCTGCAGCAGGCCCACGAAGGCCACCGTGTTGACCAGGGCCTCGACCGCCACCGGCGTGGCCAGGTTAAGCATGCCGACCACGAGGGCGAAGGCGACCAGGATCTTCAGGTCCCGCGCCTCGGGCCCCACGAGGTAGCGGAGTCGACTCCAGGGCGACTCCCGCTCGGCCTCCGCGACGAGGGGCGCCGCCGGACCGAGGGCCTGAACCACGGCCCACTCCAGGGCCTCCCCTTCGTCGACCCCGAGCTCGGCGAGCAGCTCCGCCTGGGAGAGCGTCTCGGTGAGGCCGTCGGCGGCTCGCACGACCTCCGCGTCGCCGCCGCTCGCGCCGCGGACCACGAGCCAGCCGCGCGCGCCGTGGCCCACCACCGGCCCGGTGGGAAGCAGCTCGTCCCGCACCGCGTCCCAGGGGCGCCGCAGGCACACCCCGCGGTAGCCCGCGAGCTCGGCGGCCTCCACGAGCCAGCGCCAGCCGTCGGCGCGGGTCGTGACCAGGGCGCGCTCGGCCCGCCACACGGCGGACTTCAGCCGCTCGACCTCGGGCGCGGGGCCGTCGAGGGGGGCCGCGAGCTGCAGGAGCTGCACGAGCTCGCCCGCCGCCTCGGGCTCGCAGCGCGGCGGGGAGAGTGACTTGCGGAGGCGGGACGAGTCGCTGTTCATGCTTAGACCGTAGCCACGCTCGGGATCTTAGGAATGCGAAAGCGTGGATAGTTAGCTTCGCAATTTACGAATTATACCAGACCCCTCCAGGGTGGCGGGAAGTCCTCGTGGAGGGGGCCTCGACCGACCCTCGGCGGCGCCAGACGGCGACACGCTGTGGTCCGCGTTGACAGGGCTCGGGGCGCAAACGGTCCCTTTCCACGAAGCAAGGCCGTCCGATTCGAGCACCCTGGGGGGCGCGGTCGGATCGCTTAGCCTTAGGCGTAGGGAACGGGAGCTGCTTGCCCGCCCGCTGGAAGGAACGAACCGCCCCGCGGTTCCACACAGGAAGGACGACGCACGTGATCGAGATGTACTTGGAGTTCGAGGGGATCAAGGGCAGCGAGACCCGCAACGGGGTCGAGGACGGCATGCCGGTCTTGGCCTGGAGTTGGGGCATGAGCGGTTCGCCCTCGAGTCACCCCAACGTGCAGGACCTGAGCGTCACGATGTGGATGGACGCGTCCTCCGCGGCGCTGGCGCGCTCGCTCACCGAGCACACCACGGGCAAGGCGCGCCTGGTGTGCTTCCGCCCTCGCGACGAGGCGCACCCGATCTACTGCTACGAGTTCGAGGGGGCCTCGGTGACGTCGCTCTCCATGGGCGGCAGCGGCGGCGAAGACCGCTTCACGCTCAACGCGTCGATCGCCTTCAAGAAGGCGACGATGCGGATCAACCTGCTCGACGCCGAGGGCCGCACGACCCCCGAGTTCGCCAGCAACGAGGTCGAAGTCCACAACTCCCGCTATTGAGGTCGCGGCGGGGGCGCTGCGCTCGCTCGCCCGTCGGCCGGGGCAGCCGCGACGGTCGGCGGTCGGCCTGCGTGCCGGCGAGCTAGCGCGCCGAGCCTGGTCTACGCGCGTCAAGGGCCTCGTCGTAGGGGTCGTCGTCGCGGGTGACCTCGCGCAAGAGCACGTAGCCGCGCATGCGCGTCTCCGGGGGGCTCGTGGTGTGGTCGAGGTAGGGGAGCTGCCCGAGGCTCGCCGGGACCCAGGTGCCGCCGTTGGGCGGGGGCGGGAAGGTCACGGGCCCGCAGACGGTGTTCACGGCGGCCGGGACGATCACCCAGGCTCCGGTTGGTGGCATGCGTCGCTCCTTCGCAGCCACGAGCCTACGCAGGGGGAGCCCCGCGGCCCTGGGTGAGCGTAGGGCGACCCAAGAGGACCATCAGATCTTATGGTCGGCCTCGGGCTCAGGCCTAAGTCGTCGTGACTTGCCCGATTGGCCGGGCCGGGTCTAGCCTGGCAAGGTGCAGATCGGCCCGTATCGAATCGAGAGGGAGCTCGCTCGAGGGGGCATGGGGGTCGTCTACCTGGCCCGCGGCCCGGACGAGCGCGAGGTCGCGATCAAGGTCCTGGGCGAGAGCCTCCCCGGCCCCGAGCAGCAGCGACGCTTCGCGCGAGAGGCCGCGGCGCTCGAAGCCTTGGACCACCCGGGGATCCTCAAGGTGCGCGGGCACGGGATCGATCGGGGCCGGGCCTACACGGTCATGGACTTCTTGCCGGGCTCGACCCTCGGCGAGCTGGTGAGGTCGCGCGGGCCGCTCGCCGAGGCGCGGGTGATCGCGCTCGGCCGCGGCCTGGCTCGCGCGCTGGCGCACGCGCACGAGCGCGGCCTCGTGCACCGCGACCTCAAGCCCGAGAACGTGATCCTGCGCGGCGACGACCCGGTGCTCGTCGACTTCGGGCTCGTGCGTCGACTGGGCTTCGACCGCAGCCGCCTGACCGAGACCGGGACGGTGCTGGGCAGCCCGCACTACATGGCTCCCGAGCAGGCGCGCGGCGAGACGGAGGTGGGCCCCCCGGCCGACCTCTATGCCCTGGGGGCCACGCTCTACTTCCTGCTCACGGGCAAGGAGCCGTTTCAGGGCGAGAGCATCCTCGAGGTCCTGAAGCAGGTCGCGAGCGAGGCGCCGCGGGCCCCGAGCGCGCTGCGACCCGGGACGAGCCCGGCGCTGGAGGCGCTGATCCTGCGCTGCCTGGCGAAGGATCCGCAGGAGCGGTTCGCCTCGGCGGACGACCTGGAGTGGGCGCTCGCGGGGCTCGCGGGGTCGCCTGACGGCGCGCCCCACCCCCTCGTAGGGAGGGCGAAGCTGGCGCTCGTCGCGAGCGCGCTCGCCCTCGCCGGCGCGCTGGGCGCGACCCTCTGGGCGCAGCGGCCGGTTCCCCGGGCGGTGGTGCGGCGCGAGGGCGTCGAGGGGCTCCTCGCCCAGGCGAGGCGCGCCTTCAAGGAAGGCCGCTTCGCCCAGGGGCTCGCTGCCTGCGACCGGGCGCTCGAGCTCGACCCGCAGAGCGTCGAGGCCTACACCGGCCGAGGCGTCGGCAAGAGCTCGCTGGGGCGGACGCGCGAGGCGATCGAAGACTTCGACCGGGCGCTGGAGCTGGATCCGAGCTACGCCCAGGCGCTCGCCAACCGCGGGGGCAGCAAGGTCGCGCTGAGGCAGTTCTCCCAGGCGATCGCAGACTACGACGCCGCGATCGCGCGCGGCAACCGCGAGGCGCTGTCGTTCCTCAATCGCGGATACGCCAAGGGGAAGCTGGGTCACGACGTCGAGGCGCTCTCGGACTTCTCCACCGCGATCGAGCTCGACCCGGACCTCTCCTTCGCCTACGTGTTTCGCGGGGAGGCGCACGCGCGGCTGGGTCACGACGCCGAGGCGCTCGCAGACCTCGGCCGCGCCCTCGACCTCGCGCCGGACGACGCCCGACCCTACCTCGCGCGAGGTAGCCTCCAGGGGCGGCTCGGCCGACACCGCGAGGCGCTCGCAGACCTGGATCGCGCGATCGAGCTCCAGCCGACCAACGCCCTGGCCTATCGCAACCGCGCGCTCGCGCTCAGCCGCTTGGGGCGCGCACGCGAGGCGATCGCCGACTACGACCTGGCGGTGACGCTCCTGCCCGGAGACGTCGAGGTCCTGCTCGAGCGAGGAATGCTCAAGCAGGAGCTCGACCGCCCGGCCGCGGCGATCGAAGACTACGACGCGGCGCTCCGCCTCGATCCGAACTCCGCGCGCGCCCTCTGCGAGCGGGGCGCGAGTCTGGCTGCCCTGGGCCGCTACGCGGAGTCCTGCGCGGACCTCACCCGGGCCCTGCAGCTGAACCCGAAGCTCGCCGTGGCCTACGGGCGTCGGGGGGCGAGCCGGGCAAAGCTGGGGCGGTTGGCCGAGGCGATCGAAGACTACGACCGGGCGATCGACCTGGACCCGAGCCAAGCGGAGTACTACAGCCTGCGTGGGGTGTGCAAGTCCGAGCAGGGCCTCGAGGAGGAGGGCTTGGCCGATCAGGCGCGAGCGCTGGAGCGAGACGCGGCCTGCGCCCTGGCCTACGTCAACCGAGGGACCACGCTGGCGCGCCTCGGGCGACACGCCGATGCGCTCGAGGACCTCGACCAGGCGCTCGCCCTGAACCCCAACGACCCCTTGGCCCACGCAAACCGCGGGGTGAGTCGGTTTGCGCTCGGGCGTCACGCGGAGGCGCTCGCCGACTTCGAGCGGGCGCTCGAGATCGGCCTGCCGGCCGCCCTGGCGGCTCAGGTGCGCCGGCGACGAGCCGCGCTCCTGAGCGCCGAGGGCCGGTGACCCTGGCCGCCAGCCGGAGCGCTCGGCCCGCAGTGAACACCGCGGGCCGCTCGTGGAGCTACGAGCGCGGCGGGCGTTAGCCCGCACTTCTCACCACTCGCTTCGCTCGTGGATTCGAAGTGCGGCCAGCAGTGTTCTTTAAGACAGTGAGACCCGGCCTGCGGCCGGGTGCACACTGTCGCTTGCGCCTCGCTCGCGGCGGCAGAGCCGCCGACTCGCTCCGGCGCAGCCCGCCTGCTTCGCAGGCGGCTACCCCG
>JAGQRJ010000379.1 GCA_020425635.1 Planctomycetota bacterium
CACACTGTCGCTTGCGCCTCGCTCGCGGCGGCAGAGCCGCCGACTCGCTCCGGCGCAGCCCGCCTGCTTCGCAGGCGGCTACCCCGCAAGCTCACCACTTCGTGGTGAGCTTTGCGGGCTAGCCCGCACATTCAGCGCAATGGGGTCTGGCCGACCGGCTTCGCGCGGGCCTGCCAGCCGGCGCCGACCCGCCGGGGCCCGCGCGGATTGCCAGCAGTCCGAATCCGGTGCTACCATTCCGCCTCGAAAAGCCTGCTGGCGCAGCAATTGCGCGAGCGGATCCGGCCGAAGGCGAGGGTGGACGTGGACGGTTTGGACCATGACCGGCGAGGGTTGTTCGACGGGCTGAGGGTCCCCCACAGCTTCGTGGGGATCGGGCTCACGGCGCTGGCGCTCGTGGTCTACACCCTCGGGACCTGGGTCCTCGAGCGCATGCTGAACATTCCAGGCGACGGCCCGTGCCGACTGCTCGTCGGCATGCTCGGCAACTTCAGCGCGCACCTCGGCGGCTTCGGCGCGGCCCTGGCCGAGACCGGCGGCTGGACGAACCAAGCGACCTCTTACGGCGCGGTCACCTGGCTCTTGTTCGTCGGCTGGACGATCGTGGTGTGGGCGTTCCTCTCGGGTGCGGTGCACCGCAACGCCGCCCTGCAGATCGCCCGCGAGGAAGGCCTGCCCTTCGGCGAGGCGATCAAGTTTGGCTTCCGCAAGCTCAAGGACAACCTGCTCGCCGTGGGCCTCGTGTTCGTGATCATGGGCTTCTTCTACTTCGTGGCCAACGCCTCGATCGCGGGCGGGATCGGCCGGATCCCCTACGTGGGCGACGTCCTCGTCGGGATCCTGTTCGTGCTGGTCCTCGTCTCGACCTTCTTCCTCGTGTTCGCGACGACCCTCGGCGTGCTCGGCTTCAACCTCTCCGCCGCGGCGATCGCGACCGAGGACTCCGACACCTTCGACGGCGTGAGCCGCTCCTGGAACTACCTGCTCGCCCGCCCCTGGGCCGTGCTCCTGACCTTCTTCGCGACCTTCCTCTACCTCGGGGTCGTCTACTTCGCGGGGAACCACTTCATCAGCCTCAGCGTGCGCAGCCTGTCGGCCGGCGACTGGGGCATGGGCCGCTCGGCGCGCGAGGTCGAGACGACCGACCTCGACCCCGCCCTGCGCGAGAAGCTGCGGCTGCCCGCGAGCCTCGACGTGGTCTACGTCCCGGGCAAGGGCGACTACCTCGAGGGGAGCGTGATCCAGAAGCGCTACCGCGCTGGGGCCGACGGACGGATCGGCTTCGCCCAGGGCGCCGAATACGCGATCGAGCGCTTCCGCGAAGACGTGGGCCGCTACCCGAGCGACGCCGAGGGCTTCCGCGGCCTCACCGAAGACCCCCGCGGCTTCCTGGCCGAGGCGGAAGCCGGGCTCGAGGGCTGGCGCGGCCCCTACCTCAGCGGGCTCCCCGTCGACGACCACGGCAACCCCTACGGCTATTCGCGGAGCACCCGCCAGGACACGACGCCCTACTCGCTGATCTACAGCGGCGCCGACGGCAAACTCGGCACCGCCGACGACGTCCCTGGCGCGCGCGGGGTCGGGCTCGGCCTCGGGCCCAAGCTCGACGTCGCCCCGCTCCTCGAGAGCACGCTCGGCTTCAGCCGGGTCATGGTCAATATGTGGGTCAACTTCCTCGGCCGCCTGCTCCTGGCGTCCTACATGATCTGCTACTTCCTCTGCGCGCAGACCACGGTCTACTTCCTCCTCCGCCGGGACGTCGAAGGGGACCCCTACACCGAGGTCGCCTACGAGGAAGAGGAGGCCGCCCTCCCCTTCGAATACGCGACCGCCGCGCACAAGAGCCCCCCGCTGCCCGAGGAGGGCAAGCCGGCGAGCGAAGGCGC
The DNA here is from genome assembly GCA_020425635.1 of Planctomycetota bacterium. Lineage (GTDB taxonomy): Bacteria > Planctomycetota > J058 > J058 > J058 > JAGQRJ01. The sequence continues at coordinate 1,887 of JAGQRJ010000379.1, forward strand.
CGCTCCCTCCTCAGGCGAGGCCGCGAGCGACCCCAAGCCCGAGGCCTGAGCCAGACCGCTCAGCTCCCGCTGGCGCGCGCGGCGCGAATCTGCGCGAGCGCGGCCTCGACCTTGAGCTCCAACATGACCTCGCCGCGCTGGCGAGACGCCCTGCGCGGGTCGCCCACGCAGCCCGAGCCCGGCCCGCCCCCGTCGGGCAGCATGCGTCCCTTGCGGACCCCCGGCGGGTAGACCGCGAGGACCTCCGAGGTGTCGCGGATCCCGGCGTGGGTCCCGATCGCGGCGGGGCGCTCGCCCTGCTCCTCGAGCCACTCGGTCTGTCCGTTGCGCGCGTAGTAGTCGCCGACGTGCAGAACGCGCACCCCGCTCTCGGCCCACTCAGCGCTCAGGGCCTGGGCGACCTGCTCCTGCGCGGCCTGGTTCCCCCCGCTGTCGCCGAGGAAGCAGATCAAGGTGAAGCCGTGCGCCTTGAGGCTGCGCGCCGTCGCCTCGAGGGTGGCCGCGAACACGGGCTCGGGGATCGAGAGCGTCCCCGGGAAGTGCATGTGTCCGCTGGGAGGGTCGACCTCGCCCTCGGGGACGTAGGTCAGGGTCGGCGCGACCAGCGCGTCGCCGAGGGCCTCGGCGATCGCGACGGACGTGTGGCCCACGACGAAGTTGTGCTTGCCGAGGACGACGTGCGGGCCGTTTTGCTCGGTCCCCCCGGTGGGGACGAGGACGGTGGTGCTGCCCGCGGCGACCCGCTCCCTGACCTCGGGCCAGGTCAGCTCCTCGAGCTTCACGCTCTGCGGAGCCTCGGCCACCGGGGTGGGGTGCAGGAACACGTCGTAGACGAGGGTGCCCAGCATGCCCAGCACGAGGCACAGGCTCACGAACTTCCTCACGGGACCTCCTGTCGCCGCGGCGACGATCATGCGAAAGCTGTTGCGAAACGGCACCAGATACAGACCCCTCACGGTGCGGTACTCGGGCTCGGTGCCGTCGCCGAGCCCGAACTCGATCGTCTCTCGCTCGCGAGGGACGTAGAGGGTGCCGAAGGCGCGGTCCCAGAACGAGAACATGAAGCCCATGTTCTTGTCGTAGTGCTGCGGGGCCCGGCTGTGGTGGATCTGGTGCTGCGCGGGGCTGATCAGGAGCCAGCTGAACGCGGGCCCGAAGTGCAGCCACACGTGAGAGTGCCGCAGGTTGTAGCCGAGCACGTAGAACGCGAAGGTGAACGCGTTGACCCCGAGCAAGGACAGCATGTCGACCTCGGTCTGCACGAAGGCGTTCACGCCCCCCAGCGCGACCCCGCCGCACAGCGCCGCGCTGCTCATGGTGATCAGGTCGTCGACGGGGTGCAGCCGGTAGGTCGTGATCGGGGTCATGACCTCGGCGGAGTGGTGCGTCTTGTGGAACTCCCACAGCAGGGGCACCCGGTGAAACAGCCAGTGCCCGAAGAACACGCCAAAGTCGATCGCGAGCACGAGGAACAGTGTGACCCCGAGCTGCAGGCCCCAGCCCGGCTCGAGGTAGCGCGAGAGGTCGCCCAGCGTCGCCCGCAGGCCCCGCGTGGTCCAGGCCGCGACCGCGCTCGCGCTGAGCACGAGCGGCGCGAACGCGAGCACCCACAGCACGCGGTTGACGAAGAAGAACAAGGCGTCGGTCGCGGTGCCCTGGTGCGCGTAGACCGCGCGCGGGAACAGGTAGCCCAGGCAGGCCCGCAGGGAGAACGCCTCCGCGCGATCCCGGGTCTTGGCGTAGACCAGCACGGCGAAGGCGAGCGCGGTGAGCAGGTAGAACCAGTAGATCCGCTCGCCAGGCTGGCTGAGGTAGCGCAGGGGCTCGAGCAGCCGATCCAGGGTCGCGCTCCACTCGGCCACGCGGCTAACGCCCTCGACCCTGCGCCGCGGAGCTCAAGGTCCCCAAGGCGGACCCACGACCGCGCTCGAGCCAGCCGCCCGGCGGTCGACGCCCCTCCCCAGGGATCCGCGAGCGCGGCGCAGTGGGTGCCTCCTCCATGCCTCCACTCTAGCCTCGCCAGGAGTTAGCCTCCAGCCTCGCCCTCGGGCGCCCGCGCGCGCTACCCTTGCCGGGTGCGGCGCCCAGGCCCCCACCCGCGGAGCACCATGACAGCGAGCAACCGGCTGTGGCGACCCTGGAGCGTGCTCAAGCTCGCGCTGAGCATGCCGCTGCTCCTCGGCGTCGCCAAGCTCTGCGAGCTCCTGATCAAGCTCACCCGCCACGGCCGCACGCCCGTGTTCCCGCGCGGACACTTCCCCTGGGAGCCCCGACTCGAGGCGGGCTTCGCGGCCATGCGTCGGGAGCTGGACTCCGTGCTCACCGCCGACGCGGGCGCGATCCCGCGCTTCAACGAGGTCCACCCGCTGCTCACGGTGGTCGACGCCTGGCGCTCGTTCATGCTCGTGGGCTACGGGCACCGGATCGCGCGCAACTGCGCCGCCTGCCCGGAGACCGCCGCGCTCCTCTCCCAGGTCCCCGACCTGACCACCGCCATGTTCTCGATCTTCCCCCCCGGGACCCGGCTCCCCCGCCACCGCGGGATCTACAGCGGTGTGCTGCGCTACCACCTCGGACTCCAGGTCCCGCACCCCGACGCCTGCGGCATGGAGGTCGCTGGGACCCCCGTGCGCTGGCTCGAGGGGGAGGGTTTCGTGTTCGACAACGCCTACCCCCACGAGGCCTGGAACGAGAGCGAGGAGGTGCGGGTGATCCTGTTCCTCGACTTCGTGCGCCCGCTCCCGCGGGGCCTCGACCGCCTGAATCGCTGGGTGATCGCGCGCATTAGCCGCACCCAGTTCGCCCGCGAGAGCCAGGCCAACCTCGAGGCCTACTACGCGACGGTCGACGGCCCGCGGGTCGGGTAGGGAGACCGTTTCGCCTTGACACCGGCCAGGACAGCCCGGATCCTCCGCCGTCGGAGGTGACATGAGGAAGCTCAAGGGAAAGCTGCTGGTCGCGCAGGGCGGGGGCCCTACCGCCGTGATCAACCAGAGCATGGTCGGGATCGCGCTCGAGGCCCGGCACTTCGACCAGGTCGACCGCGTCTACGGCGCGGTGCACGGGGTGGAGGGGATCGTCAACGAGGACTTCCTCGACCTCTCGCGCGAGACCTCCCACAACCTCCACATGGTCGCGCAGACCCCGAGCTCGGCGCTGCTCTCGACCCGCGTCAAGCCCGACAAGGACTACTGCTTCCGCATGTTCGAGGTGCTCAAGGCCCACGACATTCGCTACTTCTTCTACGTCGGCGGCAACGACTCCTCGGACACCCTGCGGATCGTCAACGCAGCAGCGGACGAGTCCAACTACGAGCTGCGCTGCGTGCACATTCCCAAGACGATCGACAACGACCTCGTCGAGAACGACCACACCCCCGGCTTCGGCTCCGCCGCGCGCTACGTGGCCCAGGCCTTCATGGGCGTCAACCAGGACAACCGCGCCCTGAAGGGCGTCTACATTGGCGTGGTCATGGGCCGCCACGCGGGCTTCCTCACGGCCAGCAGCTGCCTCGCCCAGAAATACGTCGACGACGGCCCGCACCTGATCTACGTGCCCGAGACCCCCTTCTCCCTCGAGGGCTTCGCCGCCGACGTGCAGCGGGTCTACAGCGAGCGCGGGCGCTGCGTGATCGCGGTCTCGGAGGGGATCACCGACGCCGACGGGACCCCGATCGTCTCGACCCTCAAGGACATGGGCGCCGACGACCACGGCAACGTCCAGCTCTCGGGCACCGGGGCCCTCGGCGACCTGCTCATGGACTACGTCAAGCAGCACACCTCGATCACCCGGGTCCGCGCGGACACCTTCGGCTACCTCCAGCGCAGCTTCATGGGCAACGTCTCGGACCGCGACGCCCACGAGGCGCGGGAGGTCGGCGAGAAGGGCGTGCAGTTCGCCATGTGGGACGACATCGACGGCTCGGTGGTGATCCGCCGCCCGGTGCTCAACTACGGCGTGGACTACGAGCTCGTCCCGCTCGAGAAGGTGGCGGGCAAGACCAAGCACATGGACCCGAGCTACCTCAACGCGACGGGCAACGGGGTGACCCAGGCCTTCCACCAGTACGTGCGGCCCCTCGTCGGCGACGCCTTCCCCGAGCCCTACCGCCTGCGCGCGCCCAGGGTCCCCAAGCGCTCCTGAGGCTCAGGCCGCCGCGCTGAGCTCGGGGTCGGCTGGCGCCGTGGGCTGCGCCTCCTCCGGCGCAGCCTGGGGCTCCGGCGCGTCCACGGCCTGGGGCGCGAGCTCCGCCGCGGGCACGTCTGCGGGCGCCCGGTCGGCGCCGTCCTTGAAGAAGCCCAGCCCGCGCGGGTCGGTCCCGCTGCGCAGCAAGAGCGCCGCGGCGCCGCGAGCGTGGCGCCCCGAGATCGCCTGGTTGCCGCGGAAGGTCGAGAGCCGACCGATCGTGCCCCCCTCGCGCTGGAAGCTCGCCCAGCTGATTCGGTTCCGCGCCAGCCACACGGCGATCTGCGCCTCCGCCGGCTGCGGGGCCTCGTCGCGCGTGGCGCAGAGCTCGATCAGGAGGCGCTCGACCGCGCTCCCGGCGGGGAAGCGCTTCAGGTCGAGGCGCATGCCGTGCTCCGGCGCTGGCTTCTCGAAGCTGGCGCAGGCGACGGGGACGCGGAGGGTGACCACGGGCGCCTCCGCCGAGAGCGACACCGCCCCCGCGTTGAGGAAGGCCAGGTCTTGCACGGCGGGCCAGTGACCGTAGCGCCGCTCCTGGCCTGGGTCCACCCAGCGCTCTCCCTCGGCTCCGAACCCTTCGACGCCGCCCGAGTCGGCGCCAGCCTGGGTCTCGGAGAGCACGGCGTAGGTCCCCGGAGGGATCGCGACGCCGAGGGCCGGGGCGCCGACGACCGCCGTCGGCAGGCTCAACGAGACGAGGGCGAAGCCCTCGCCCCCGCGGCGCTCGAAGGTCGTGCGCACGGTCAGCCGCCCGTCCCGCTGCGCCTCGTCCCAGCTCACGAGCCGCGGGTGGCCGGCGATCAGCGCCTGGGCGCCGGCGGCGTCGGCGCGCGCGTAGGCCGCGTCGACGGCGGCGACGGCCTCGGCCACCGGCAGCGCGCTGCGCTCCGCGGCCCAGCGCGTCGCGCGCTCGGCGTCTTCCGCCTCACGGCGCGCGACCGCCTCCAGCGCGCTGGTTACCTGCGCCGCGTCGAAGCCGGTCTCGGGCTGGGCAGCCGGCGGAGCGAAGGCCGTGGGCTGCGCGTAGCCAAAGCCGTAGCCGTCGAACTCGTAGCTCCGCGGGGAGGGGTTCCAGCACCCCGCGAGCGCGATCCCGATCCACGCCAGACACAGCCCTCGAACACGCATGCGACCTCCCGCTCCCCAGCTGCACACTGGTTCCGGTAGGTGCAGCGGTCAAGCCTTGGTTTCGCCTCCCCAGGCGGCAGCGCGTAACCCCTGCGCTGCGGTCAGCTGCTGACGGGGTCGGCCTCGTCCATGCGGCGCATGCCCTCGAGGAGCAGCGAGGTCGTGTCCTTGTGGATCGTGCGCTCGATCTCGGGCTCGCCCTCGATCGGGTCGAAGCGGAACCGCCCGCGGGTCCAGCGCAGGAAGTCGTAGAAGCACTCCAGGGGGTCGCCCGGGGCCTCGATCCGCCAGATCTGCCCGCTGCCGAAGGTGAACACGAGCTCTACGCCGTCGTCGCGCTGGATCTCGAGCGTCCCCGAGCGGTCGGTCACCGTGATCGCTTGCACGAGCTCGGCGGGCCCGATCATGGTCAGGTCGCCGTGCACGCCGTCGGTCTGGTCGGTGAACTGGTTCGAGGTGCGGTTGAGCCGGAACGCGAGCAGCTTGCTGAAGTAGCGGCTCAGCTCCGGGTTGCGCCCGAGCAGCGCGTCGAAGTCGCGCTTGCTGATCGAGAGCCCGCGCACGGGCTCGCCGCGCACCCGGATCGTGGCCGAGCACGGGTCGCCGGTGAGCAACGACATTTCCCCGAAGCACTCGCCTGCCTTGAGGATCCCCAGCAGCTTCTCGTTCCCGTCGTCGTCGGGCTTGAGGACCTCGACCTCACCCGACTTGATCACCGTCAACGCCTCGCCGGGCTGGCCGAAGGTGATCACGTCGGCGCCGGCCGGGTAGTCGACCGCCTGGAGCATGGGCGCGAGCTTCTCGAGCTGGCGCTCGGGCAAGGTGGCGAACATGGGGATCGCGCGCAGGGAGCTCATGCGCAGGGTCGTGCGCCCCGTCACGGGGGCGGTGATCGCCTCGAGCTGAAAGCTCGCCTGGGCGCGCCCACCGCGACACCCTCGGCAGAGCAGGGGCCGCTCGGGGACCTCGCCCCCCGCCGCGACCTTGATCGCCCAGGGGAGCACGTCGGCGACGGCGATCGCGCAGATCGCGTCGGTCTCCTCCATGACGATCTCGGGGAGGCTCATGAGCAAGGCGTTCCCCCCGCGGTAGATCGGACAGTCGTGGACCTCGACGGTCTTGATCCGAATCTTGCGAGTCACCGGCGCTCCCCCTGCACGCTCAGTCTAACGAGCGCGCCCTGGCCAGGCCCCCTCCACGGCGGCGGCTCGGCCGCCCACCACTCAGCCACCAGTCGCCAGGGGCCGGTCGGTCTCGAAGTAGATTCGGATCGCGCCGGCGATCGTGCGCCCGAGGGCGGCCGCGACCTCGGTGTGCCGGCGCGTGGGCCGGCCGCTGGCGTCGAAGTCGTTGAGCAGGTCCTTCCGCACCTCGACCGTGAGCGAGCTCGGCCGCTCGGGGTGCCGGCGGTACTCGTCGATCACGCCGCTCTCGCGAATGAAGCGGCCGACGACCTCGTAGGCCAGCTGCGCCCGACGCAGCTCGGGCTCGCGGGTGGGGTGCGGCCGGCGGTAGCGGTGCAGGTAGCCGCGCAGCTCCTCGCCCTCGATCCGGCGCAGGTTGGTGTTGAGGAGCATGGTCCACACCCGGGCGTAGGCTTCGTCGCTGGTGCACTCGGGGTGCTCGGCCAGGAAGCGCTCGCGGACGTAGGTGAAGAAGTACCACACCTGGCTGCGAATGTCGGTGCTGCCGTCGGGCAGCAGGTAGGGGTGGTTGTGCCCCACGCGAAACCCGCCGCGCTCGAGGTTCAAGGCGATCCGGTCGCGGAGCACGCGGCTGCAGGTCGACTCGGCCAGCACCGGGGGGTAGAGCGGGTCGAAGATCCCGTAGGGCATGCACGATTCGCGGTTGTAGGTCACCGACTGCGTGATCAGGCTCACGTCGGGGCGCACCGTGCGCGAGGCGTTGTGCATGTCGTAGGTGTGCACGCACACCCGAATCAGCTTGCCGTGGAACTGCGCTTCGATCCGATCGCTGACCTGGTCGTAGTAGCCGAGCAGGCGCATCTTGAGCGGGTGATCGAGGGCGGTCGAGAACGGCGCGTTGATCGCGAGCCGCTCGAGGGGGTCGGTCAGCCCCGGCGGGGTCGAGCCCGGAAAGCGGTTGAAGTCGAGCAGCACCCGCGCGAGGCGCATGCGGCAAAACCCGGGCAGCCCCAACGACTTCGCGAGCTCTGCGGCGACCAGGTTGGCGCCCCAGTCGCGCTCTTCGACGTAGCGCGCCTCGAGCTCGTCGGGGTCCACCAAGGGCACGCCCTTGTCGACGCGAAACTCCATGGGCACGACGTCGCCGTCGTGCACCGTGTCCACCAGGATCCGCTCGCGGAACTCCTCGGGGATCGGGTTGTCGGCCTCGAACCCGATCAGGGGCACCGTCTCGTAGGGGCTGGCGCAGCTGCTGAGGATCACGCGGCAAGCGTAACAGAGGGTCGGGGCCGCGCGCGCCCGAGCGTATGCAACTACACTGAGCGCCGGAGGTCCCCGTGGAACGCCGCCCCGAACCCGAGCTCATGGACGACCCCGAGCAGGCCCTGGCCTACGCGGAGAGCGACTTCGCCGAGGTCAACCAGGGCTTCGTGGAGCGCTTCGCCGCCCGCTTCCCCGAGCTCGGCCGCTGCCGGGTGGTCGACCTCGGCTGCGGACCGGCCGACATTCCCGTGCGGCTGTGCCGCAGGCTCCCCGGGGTCGAGGTCCTCGCCCTCGACGGCTCGCCCGCCATGCTCGAGCTGGCCCAGGTCGCGGTCGCCCAGTCGGAGGTCAACGAGCGCGTCGAGCTGCGGGAGTCCAGGCTCCCCGACCCGAGCCTGCCCAGCGGCAGCTTCGACGCCGTGATCTCCAACAGCCTCCTGCACCACCTGCCCGATCCGGGGGTCCTCTGGAGCGAGCTCAAGCGCCTGGGGCGTCCCGGGGCAGCCGTGCTCGTGATCGACCTGTTCCGCCCCCCGAGCGAAGACGACGCGCGCCGGATCGTGGACGAGGCGGGCTGCTCCGAGCACCCCGTCCTCCTGCGCGACTTCTACAACTCGCTGCTCGCGGCCTTCACCCTCGACGAGGTCCGCGCCCAGCTCGAGGCCGCCGACCTGGGCCACCTGAGCGTCGAGCAGATCAGCGAGCGCCACCTCCTGGTCAGCGGCCGGCTCTAGCGCCAGCGGAGCCGCGGACGCGGAAGGGGCGATTCGTTCCTTTCAAGAACCTGCGCGCGCTTGAAACGAAGGGCTCTCGCAAGCCCTGATCCAGTAACGGCTGTGGCGATTTGGACACGCTGTGAACATCGACCGTATCCCGGATTTGGGCGGCGTCGCTTACCAGAAACACACACAGTCCGTTTTGGCTGCACCTTTCGCAACCTCCATAGGGCCAGCAGCTTAACCACAACGGATGGTTTGGCCCCGAGCTTGCACATGGACCCTTCGTCTGCGACCGAGCCTGGGGGGGCGAGGCGCGGACACGACAGAAGGAGTCTGTTTCATGGCATTCCGCGCTCAAAGTACGTCCATTGCGCTCGTCGCTGCACTGCTGGCCTTCACGGGCTGCAACAGCGGCAGCAAGAGCAAGTCGGGTTCGACGGCCGCGGCCGTTACCACCCAGCAAAACACCACGCCCGCGGGGCAGAGCGGGACGATCAAGGTCGCCGCGCTGAACGCGGCCCGCGCCTTCCACACGGCCACGCTCACCGGGCAAGCGGTGATCGTGATCGGCGGCGAGTCGGGAGGCAGCGTCCTCGCCAGCGCCGAGCAATATCAAGGCGGCGCCTGGTCGCCCGTGGGCTCGCTGAGCACCGCGCGCACCCAACACACCGCGACCAAGCTCGCGAACGGCCAGATCCTCGTCGCCGGCGGCCAGGCCGACGTCCAGGGCAGCCAGATCCTCGCCAGCACCGAGCTCTTCGACCCCGCGACCGGCGCCTTCACCCCTGGGCCGTCCATGGGCGTGGAGCGCAGCGGGCACGTGGCGATCGCCTTCACCAACCTCGGGAAGGAATACGTGCTGATCGCGGGCGGCAGCTCGACGACCGGCTCGCTCAACAGCGCCGAGGTCTACGACGTGCAGGCCGGGATCTTCGTCCCCGTCGCCGCGCCCATGATCCAGGACCGCGTGGGCGCCGAGGCCGTGCGCCTGCCCACCGGTGAGATCGTGATCCAGGGCGGGATCACGAACCTCGTGCCCGGCCAGCAGTTCTCGACCACCCCGGCCGGCGTCGAGTCCTTCGACCCCGCCAGCCTGACCTTCGCCGCCATGCCGACCCTCGGCGTGGACCGCTTCGGCAGCGCGCTCAGCATGAACGAGCGCGGCGAGGCGATCGTGATCGGCGGCAACAGCCAGGCCCGCTGGGAGAGCTCGATCGAGACCCTCGACCGCATGGTCGGCACCTGGGTCACCTCGGCCGCGCAGCTCAGCGCGCCCCGCGAAGCCCTGACCCTGACCGCGAGCTCGAAGGGCCTCGTCGCCGCCGGCGGCGTGGAGCAAGGCGTCTCCGGCGCCGTCGAGCTGATCAAGAGCGGCCAGGTGAGCGCGCTCACCGCGCTGCTCAGCGCCCGCTACGAGCACACCGCGACCGCGCTCCCCAACGGCAACCTGCTCTTCGTGGGCGGCCTCGGCAGCGCGGGCGCCGCGCTGGGTGACTCGGAGGAGTACGCGGTCGCCGCGAGCGGCACCGGAACCGTCGGCTCGCCGACCCCGCCGACCACCCCGATCGGCCCGACCCCGCCGACCCAGCCTGCCCCGCCCGCTCAGCAGCCGGCTCGCATGCTCGCGATCCTGCCCGACAAGGGCAAGCCGGGCGACCTGATCACGATCGCCGGCAGCGGCTTCGCCAAGGACAAGAACGACAACATCGTCCTCTTCCAGGGCGGCGTGCAGGGCAAGGTCATGTTCAACCTCCGCGTGCAGCGGATCCCGGTCCTCGGCTCGGTCGAGACCCTGATCGTCGAAGTGCCCCAGGGCGCCCAGACCGGCGACGTGCAGGTGATCAGCACCGGCGTCCCCGCCCTGAACACCAAGACCTTCACCGTCGACCTCGCCACCGCGAAGACCCCCAAGATCCTCTACACCCTGCCCCGGCGGGCGCGTGAGGGCGGCCTGGTCACGATCTTCGGGCGCAACTTCGCCCGCCCGGCCAGCGACAACATCGTGCGCTTCTCGGGTGTCCAAGCCAACCTGATCGGCGGGATCACGACCCAGAGCGTGCCCTTCCTCGGCAGCGTGGCCGTCATGCTCGTCCGCGTCCCGACCGGCGCGGTCACCGGCGACCTCACGATCGAAGCCTACGGCAAGGTCAGCCCCGGCTACCGCTTCGAGGTGACCGGCACCACCGCCAGCAGCCAGCCCAGCCAGCCCGCCCAGCCGAGCCAGCCGAGCCAGCCGAGCACCCCCGGCATGCAGACCTTCTTCGCCGAGGACTTCGACGGCCAGACCCTGCGCTTCACCCAGCAGGGTGGCCAGTGGCAGGTCGGCGCCCCGGTCTTCGGACCCAGCGCCGCGGTCAGCGGCCAGTCGGTGGTCGGCACGGCCATGTCGCAAGGGACCTACTCGGCCAACGCCAACGCTTACCTGATCAGCCGCGAGATCGACCTCACCCAGGCGACCACCGCGACCCTGAGCATGAAGCAGTGGTACGAGACCGACGGGATCGACGCCGGCCGCGTGCTGATCACCCCCGACGGCGGCACGACCTACTACCTCCTGCGCCCCGCTGGCGGCTACAGCCAGACCCCGCAGTTCAACCCGGGTGAGGGCTTCACCGGCGCCAGCAACGGCTGGGTCGACGCCTCCTACGACCTCGGTCAGTTCGTCGGCAGCCGCGTGACGATCGTCCTCCAGTTCGGCTCCGACGCCAACGACCAACGCGCCGGCTGGTACATCGACGACTTCGTCGTCCGCGGCAACTAAATCTTAGGGGGCCTCTCCGAGGCCCCCTCGCCCTCGGGGCAGAGCCCCGAGGGCTCACCCCCAACGGGCCGCGGGCGCTGGCTTCCAGGGGCCTCTCCGATTTTCAGGGGGCCTCTCCGAGGCCCC
>JAGQRJ010000054.1 GCA_020425635.1 Planctomycetota bacterium
CCGTAACCTCCGCGGCTTCGGACGGGGCGCGCCCGCCGGAAATTGGGCACCTAACTCGCTTGACAGCGGCCGGTAAGCTCGCGGTCGGGGTGGCTCGGACGCACACCCCACCAGGACTTCCTCATGTTTCCCACCCTTCGCAGGGTCTGGCTGACCCTCGCCGGCGAACGGCTGCGTTACGGCGCGGCGATCGGCGCGCTGATCTTGGCCTCCTGTTTCCTCTACCTCGCGCCCCTGATCCCCCAAGCGGTGCTCGACGGCGTGCTCGTCGAGGACCCCGGGCGGGTCTCGGGCTTCACCCGGAGCCTGGTGGACGCGCTCGGGGGGGCCGAGGCCGTGCGCGCGCGGCTGTGGGTCCCCGCGCTCCTGTTCCTCGGGCTCAGCGCCTTGGCCGGGGTGTTCACCCACCTCCGCAGCCGCTGGGCGGCCGACGCGAGCCAGTCGATCGTGCGCCGGATCCGCGACCGCGCCTACGACCAGCTTCAGCACCTACCCTGCCGTACGCTCGACGAGGCCGACACCGGCGACCTGATCCAGCGCTGCACCTCGGACGTCGAGACCCTGCGCCAGTTCCTCGCCAGCCAGGTGGTCGAGATCGGGCGCGCGCTGACCATGCTCCTGATCCCGATCCCGCTCATGCTCGCGGTCGACGCGCGCATGACCGCGGTAAGCCTGATCCTGGTGCCCGCGATCTGCGGCTTCTCCTTCGTGACCTTCGGGCGCCTGAAGGCCGCGTTCACCGCGGCCGACGAGGCCGAGGGGCGCATGACGACCCGGATCCAAGAGAACCTGACCGGGATCCGGGTCGTGCGCGCCTTCAATCGCCAGGCCCATGAGCGCGCGTTGTTCGACGCCGTCAACGAGGAGCACCGCGAGCTGGATCACCGGCTCTACGTGCTCCTCGCCCGCTTTTGGGCGCTCTCGGACCTGCTGTGCTTCGCGCAGAAGGGGCTCGTGGTCGGCGTGGGGATCGCGCTGATCCTGCAGGGGAGCCTCGCGGTCGGCGCGTTCTTCTACTTCCTGACCGCGGTCAACCTGTTCATGTGGCCGGTGCGCCAAATGGGCCGGATCCTGACCGACCTCGGCAAGGCCGTGGTCGCCCTCGAGCGCCTCGAGGAGATCCTCCACGAGCCCCGCGAGGAGGACCCGGAGCGCAGCGGGGTGGAGCACCTCGACGGGACGCTCGAGTTCGCGAACGTCTCGTTCGCCCACGGCGAGCAGCAGGTGCTGAAGGACGTGAGCTTCCGCCTCGAGCGCGGGCAGACCCTCGCGATCCTCGGACCCTCGGGCAGCGGCAAGTCGACGATCGTGAACCTGCTGCTCCGGCTCTACGACTACGACCAGGGCTCGATTCGCCTGGGCGGGCATGAGCTCGAGACCCTGGAGCGCAAGCTCGTGCGGCGCAACACCGCGGTGGTGCTCCAGGAGCCGTTCTTGTTCTCCAAGGCGCTCGGGGAGAACGTGCGCCTCGGGGCGCCGCACTCGAGCGAGGAGGAGCTGGTCGCGGCCACCTCGGCCGCCTGCATTCACGCCACGATCGAGGGCTTCGCCGAGGGTTACGCGACCAAGGTCGGCGAGCGCGGGGTCACACTCTCGGGCGGGCAGCGGCAGCGGGTCGCCCTGGCGCGCGCCCTGCTGCAGGAGCCCGCGGTCTTGATCCTCGACGACTCCTTGAGCGCGGTCGACACCGAGACCGAGGCCTCGATCCTGCGCGCGCTCGAGGCGCGAACCGAGAAACAGACGACGGTCGTGATCGCGCACCGCGTCTCTACCGTGCGCCACGCAGACCAGGTGCTGGTGTTGCGCGAGGGCCGGATCGTGCAGGCGGGGACCCCCGCCGAGCTGCGGGCGGTCGAGGGGCCGTTCAAGCGCCTGTGGGAGGCCCAGACCTCCCTCGAGGCGCCGCCGGCGCGAGAGACGAAGGGGGCGGCGCGGGCCGCCGAGCCGGCCCTGGCCGGCGCGTATCGCAGCGCGGAGGGCGCATGACCACGGCAGCACGCTACGAAGACGACGACCGCTACTCCGGGCGCATGGAGTGGGGCCTCTGGGCTCGGCTCCTGCGCCACGCGCGCCCCTACCGCGCGCCGCTGGCCGTGCTCGGCTCGGCTGGGCTGTTCGTGGCCGCGGTCGACATTGGGGTCCCGCTCTTGACCGGGCGCCTGATCGACGTGGCCCTCGCCGGCGACCGTGGGGGCGAGCTCTGGGTCTGGGGCGTGGCCTACGCCGCCGCCTTCAGCCTGCTCGCGCTCTGCGTGTGGGCGTTCATTCGCTGCGCCGGGCGGACCTCGACCGGGGTCGCCTACGACCTCAGGACCCAGGGCTTCGCGCGGCTGCAGGAGCTGCCCTTCGCCTACTTCGACGCGCGGCCCGTGGGCTGGCTGGTCACGCGCCTGACCTCCGACTGCGCCAAGCTGTCGTCGCTCCTGCCCTGGTTCCTGCTCGACCTGGTGTGGGGCAGCGCCATGGTGCTCGGGATCGCTGGCGCCATGCTCTGGCTCGACTGGCGCCTGGCGCTGGTCGTGCTGCTGATCGTGCCCCCGCTGACGCTCTTGAGCTGGACCTTCCAGCGCAAGCTCCTCGAGAGCTCGCGTCTGGTGCGCAGGGCCGCCGCGATCCTCACCGCGAGCTACAACGAGGAGCTCATGGGCGTGCGCACGACCAAGGCCCTGGTCCGCGAGGCGGGGAACCTGGAGGAGTTCCAGGAGCACTCGACCGAAATGTACGAGCACTCCATGCGCAACGCGCTGCAGTCGGCGGTCTACCTGCCCTGCGTCATGGGGCTCGGCGCGCTCGGCGTCGGGCTCGCGCTGTGGCGCGGCGGCGCCGCCGTCGACGCCGGGGTCTCCCTCGGGACCCTGGTCGCCTTCATGCAGTACGCGGCCCTGTTCACCATGCCGATCCAGGAGCTCGCCGAGCGCTTCAATCAGCTGCAAGCGGCGCAGGCCGCCGCCGAGCGCGTGCAGGGCTTGCTCGACACGGTCCCCGAGATCCGCGACTCCGACGAGGTCCGCGCGCGGATCGCGGAGTGGGCGGGGCGCGAGCGCCCGCCCAACGTCGCCGTCGACGGCGGGGACGCCAGGATCCGCAGCGTGGAGTTCAAGCACGTCGACTTCGCCTACGTCCCCGGGCAGCCGGTCCTCCAGGGCTTCGACCTGCGGGTCGAGGCCGGGCAGACGATCGCGCTCGTGGGCGCCACCGGCGGCGGCAAGAGCACGATCGCGAGCCTCCTCGGGCGCTTCTACGAGCCGACCGGGGGGGAGATCCGGATCAACGGGGTCGACTACCGCGAGCGCGGGTTGGCCTGGTTGCAGAGCAACCTCTCGGTGGTGCTCCAGGTCCCGCACCTGTTCTCGGGCACGGTGCGCGAGGCGATCCGCTACGGGCGCCTCGACGCGACCGACGCCGAGGTCGAGGAGGCCGCGCGCCTCGTCGGCGCCGACGCCTTCATTCGCGAGCTCCCCGAGGGCTACGCGGCGCAGGTCGGCGAGGGCGGGTGCCGGCTCTCGACCGGTCAGCGGCAGCTCGTGGCCCTCGCGCGCGCGATCCTGGCCGACCCTCAGGTGTTCGTGCTCGACGAGGCGACCTCTTCGGTCGACACCGAGACCGAGCGCCTGCTCCAGGCCGCGGTCGACAAGGTCCTCGTGGGCCGGATCGCGTTCGTGATCGCGCACCGGCTCTCGACGGTCAAGAACGCCGACCGGATCCTCGTGATCGACCAGGGCCGGATCGTGGAGCAAGGCACCCACGGCGAGCTGCTCGCCCAGGGCGGACGCTACGCCGAGCTCTACCGCGGCAAGCTCGCCAAGGTCGAGGGCGAGCTCCTGGCCCGCCGGGGGTAGGGAGGGGGCCGCGCGCGGGTCTATACTCCGGGCCGAGGTGACGTGAGCGGCTACCTGAGCTTCGTGCGCGAGCAGCGTCGGTTCCTGGCGTTCGGGGTCGTGGTCGCGCTCTCGTCGAGCTTCGGCCAGACCTTCTTCGTGTCGCTCTTCGCCGACGAGTTCAAGGCGACCTTCGCGCTCTCGAACAAGGGCTACGGCGGGCTCTACAGCCTGGCGACGCTCTGCAGCGCCGCGTGCCTGACCTGGGCGGGGCGCAAGCTCGACACGGTGGACCTGCGCTGGTTCTCGGCCGGGATCGCGGTGGCCCTGGCGATCGCCTGCTTCGGGGTGGCGCTCGCGCCGCACGTGGTCGTGCTTGGGGTGTGCTTCTTGGGGCTGCGCCTGTTCGGGCAGGGGCTCATGAGCCACACCGCCATGACCTCCATGGCGCGCTACTTCGAGGCGCGGCGGGCCACGGCCATGAGCGTGGCCGCCATGGGCTTCGCCCTCGGCGAGGGGCTCCTGCCCAAGCTGGTGCTCGCGCTCCTCGTGGGGCAGTGGCTGAGCTGGCGCGAGCTGTGGGCGGTCAACGGGGTCGCGCTGCTGGCCCTGCAGCTCCCGCTCGTGGCCTGGCTGCTCCGTGGGCACGTCGACCGGCACACCGCCTTCGAGGCGCGCACCCAGGCCCAGGCCGCGGGCTCGGGCCAAGCGCTGACCCGGCGCCAGTGGACGCGAGGCGAGGTCCTGCGCGACCCCTGCTTCTACGGGATCCTCCCCGCGGCGCTCTGCAACGGCTTCGTGCTGACCGGGGTGTTCTTTCACCAGATCTTCGTGATCGACGCCAAGGGCTGGAGCAAGGTCTACCTCGGGACCTGCTTCGTGGTCTTCGCGGTGGTGCGGGTCGCGACCTCGCTCGTGACCGGCCCCTGGGTCGACCGCCTCGGCAGCGTGCGCTTGCTGCCGACCTTCTTGCTCCCGCTGTGGGTCGGGATCGCGGCCGTCGGCGCCAGCGAGCACCCCCTGGCGCTCATGGCCTTGTTCGTGGGCTCGGGGGTCAGCATTGGCTACGGGGCCAACGTGGTCGGGGCCATGTGGGCCGACGTGTATGGGGTCCAGCACCTGGGCGCGATCCGCTCGCTGGCCACGGCGGTGGCCGTGTTCGCGACCTCGCTCTCGCCCTTCCTCATGGGGGCGCTCTTCGACTGGGGGCTGAGCGTGAGCTGGGTGTTCTGGGCGCTGGCCGGCTACGTCGGGTTCGCGATCCTGCTCGTGACCCTGGCGGCGTTGGCCCTGCACCGGCGCAGCCAGGGCGCGCCTGCTACCCTCCCCGAGTGAGGTGCGCTGTGCTCCGCGGGTGGTTCTCGTTGCTGGTGTGCGCGGCCTCCTGCTTCGCCCAGGCGCCGCTCACGGGCGAGCTGGAGGTCGTGTCCTACAACGTCCACGGGCTCCCGGGGCTGGTCACGGGCGACGACACCCTCGCGCGGCTGAAGGCGATCGGACCCAAGCTCGAGCCCTTCGCGATCGTGGGCTTGCAGGAGGACTTCGTGCCCGAGGGGCACCCGCTGCTCGAGCGCCCGAACACCTTCCCGGCGCGCGCGCGCTTCGACGCGGCCCTCGCGGGCCGGGTCTACGGTTCGGGCCTGTGCTGCTTCGCGCGGGCGAAGGTGCTTTCGACCTACACCGAGCACTTCCGCAGCTTCAACGGGGTCTTCGACGGGGCCAACGACGGGCTGGCCTCCAAGGGCTTCCTGCTCCAGCGGCTCGAGCTCGCGCCGGGGGTCGAGCTCGACGTCTACACCTCGCACCTCGACGCGGGCGGCGGACGCGAGGACGCGGCGGCCCGCGCCGACCAGGTCACCCAGCTGATCCGGGCCATGCAGACCCGCTCGGCCGGCCGCGCGGTGCTCTTCCTGGGCGACACGAACCTCAAGGCCAAGCACGAGCTCGACGCGCGGACCTTGGCGCGCTGGCAGAAGGCGACAGGCCTGCGCTGCGCGTGCCTGGCTAGCCAAGCCGAGTGCTGCGGGCGGATCGACCGCGTGTTCGTGCGCAGCGGGGCGGGGCTCGCGCTCGAGGTCCGCGGCTGGGGCGTCGCCCCCGGGTTCACCGACGCCAAGGGCCAGCAGCTCTCGGACCACGAGCCGATCCGAGCGACCCTGCGCTGGACCCAGCGCGCGCTCTGAGCGCCCGCGCGCCGGATCTTCCCAGGAGGAGGCGTGAGGCGCCGCCGGGGGTAGACTCGCGGCCTGCGGAGACGCCATGCCCCCCTTGCTCGTGGCCGAGAACCTGGTCAAGACCTACCCCGGCGTCGAGGCGGTCGCCGGGGTCTCCTTCGCCCTCGAGGAGGGCGTGTGCTTCGGGCTCCTCGGCCCCAACGGCGCGGGGAAGACGACCACGGTCGAGATCCTCGAGGGGGTGACCCTCCCGACCTCGGGGCGCGTGCTGTTTCGCGGGGAGCCGATCGGGCGCGACTTCAAGCAGGAGGCCGGGATCCAGTTCCAGTCGACTTCGCTCCCCGACAACCTCAAGGTGCGTGAAGTGCTCGAGCTCTTCGGGCAGCTCTACGAGCGCACGGCGGACCTGCAGGAGCTGGTCGAGGTGTGCTCGTTGGGCGAGTACCTCGAGCGCGACCACAAGAAGCTCTCGGGGGGGCAGCGCCAGCGCCTGCTGCTCGCGCTGGCCCTGGTCAACGACCCCAAGGTCGTGTTCCTCGACGAGCCGACCACGGGGCTCGACCCCCAGGCGCGACGCAACTTCTGGGAGCTGATCCAGGAGATCCAGCGCCGCGAGAAGACGATCCTGTTGACCACGCACTACATGGAGGAGGCCCAGGTGCTCTGCGACGAGATCGCGATCATGGACCGCGGGCGAATCATTGCGCAGGGCTCCCCCGGCACCTTGCTCAAGGCGACCTTCGAGACGGTGTTCGTGCGCCTGCCCTTGGGGCGCGAAGCGCTCCCCGCCGACTTCCCCTACGCCGTGCGCGAGGGCGCGGGGACGGTGGCGATCGAGACCACCGACGTCAGCGACGCCATGCGGCGCCTGGTCGAGCACGGGGTGCCCCTCGAGCACCTGCAGGTCGAGACCCCGACCCTGGAGGACCTGTTCCTGCAGCTGACGGGGAAGGGGCTGCGCGGGTGAGCGCGCCGCGTCGGCTGTGGGCGATCCTCGTCGCGCGCAACAAGGAGTTCGTGCGCGACCGCGCGACCCTGGCTTGGAACCTGGTGTTTCCCTTCCTCGTCGTGTTCGGCTTCGCCTACCTGTTCACCGTCGACGAGCAGAACGTGTTCAAGGTCGCGGTGCTCGGCGAGCTCGAGGGCGGGTTCCGCGAGACCGAGCACATTCAGTTCGTGCCGGTGGGCGACCGCGACGTCGCCCTGGCCAAGCTCAGCCGGCACCAGTTCGACATGCTGGTCGAAGCCGGCGCGCCGCCGCGCTACTGGATCAACTCGAGCTCGCCCCAGGGCTACCTGGTGGAGCGGATCCTGTGGGGCGCGACCGCGGGGCCGCGCCCGGTGAAGGGCACGGTCGAGGGTCGCGAGATCCGCTACGTCGACTGGCTGCTGCCCGGGCTCCTGGGCATGAACATGATGTTCAGCTGCTTGTTCGGGGTCGGCTACGTGATCGTGCGCTACCGCAAGAACGGCGTGCTGCGCCGCTTCAAGGCGACGCCGGTCACCGCCTTCGAGTTCCTCACCGCCCAGGTCGGCTCGCGCATGCTGCTGGTGCTCTTGGTGTGCATGATCATTTACTTCGGCAGCTACGCGCTGATCGGGTTCCAGGCGGTGGGCTCGCACGTCGCGGTGCTGACCGTGTTCGCGGTCGGGGCGACGAGCTTGATCTCGCTCGGGCTCCTGGTCGCGTCGCGCACCGCGAGCGAGGAGCTGGCCGGGGGCCTGCTGAACCTGATCACCTGGCCCATGATGCTCATGTCCGAGGTGTGGTTCTCGCTCGAGGGCAGCTCGGAGTGGGTGCGTCGCGTGGCCCTGCTCTTTCCTTTGAGCCACATGACGACCGCTGCGCGCGCGATCCTCAACGACGGCGCGACCCTGGTCGACGTGGCCCCGAACCTGGCCGCGCTCACGGTCATGACGGGGGTCTTCGGCGCGATCGGGGCCTGGCTGTTCCGCTGGGAGTGAATCGAGGGCGCGAGCTAATGGCTTTCTCTGTAGTTGCTTACAGGAAAAGAGCGACC
Source organism: Planctomycetota bacterium (assembly GCA_020425635.1). GTDB lineage: Bacteria > Planctomycetota > J058 > J058 > J058 > JAGQRJ01. The sequence goes on from JAGQRJ010000054.1 coordinate 8,014, forward strand.
GGTCGGTTTTTCTCTGGTCCGAGGCCCTCCTCGCCCGTATCCTTCCCCGCGAAGAGAGAGGGCGGGAGTCAGGGTTCATGCGTGTCGTGTCGTTCGTTCTGTTCGCTGTTTGCTTGCTGGGTCCCGCGTGGGCGCAGGTCGACCCCGCCGCCGACGGAAGCGAGGCGCTGACCAAGGTCACCCTCGACGGGCTGCTCCGTCCCGACGGCGAGCCCTCCAGCCTCGAGGTCACCCTCCCTCAGGCGAACCACCGCGCCTGGCCGGTGGTCCTCTTCATTCACGGGTGGTCGGCGAAGCCCGAATACTACGCCGGGCTCGTCGAGAACCTCGCCTCGCGGGGCTTCGCCGTCGCCAACTTCGACCAGGTCGACGTCTTCGAGCTCGAGCTGCCGACCTGGGAGCGCGCGGGCAAGACCGCCCTCGACGCGCTCAGCGCTGCGGCCGTCGATCCAGCCTCACCGCTGTTCGGGCTGCTCGACATGGACAAGCTCGCGGTCATGGGGCACTCCTACGGCGGCGCGACCACCACCTGCCTCGCGGCGTCGGACCCGCGGGTCAAGGTCGCCGTCGCGCTGACCCCGGGCGTCAGCGAGGCGGTGCGGCCCTTCTTCATGAAGCGCGCGAGCGAGGTGCGGATCCCGATCTTGGTGGTCGGCGCAGAGTTCGACCCGATCGTGCGCGCCTCGCGCTTCGCGCGCCCGGCCTTCGCCCAGCTCGCCTCCCCGGCGCGGCTCTACGTCGAGATCGCCCGGGCCGAGCACCTCACGATCGCCGACGCCGACTTCGGCTACCTGCAGTGGACGCCGCTGCGCTTTCCGTTCTTCACGCGCACCCGCCGCCCTGCGGAGGTGCGCGCGGTCTCCCGACGCTACGCGACCGGCTGGATCGAGCACTACCTCGGCGTCCGCGCCGACTCGCTCGGGCTCGTCGACGGCAGCCGCGCGGCGCAAGACGAGGCCAGCGGGAGCCTCTCGCGCTACGGCACTCCGGCGCGGCGGCCCTAGCGCATGGTCGCCCCCAGGCAGAGGCTTGACGCGACCCGCCGCCCCCCTTCGGATACGGGGGTGAGCAGGTCGCGCAGCCAGACGCCCAAGGGGCAACGCACGCGGGAGGCGATCCTCCAGGCGGCGACCGAGATCGCCTCCACCGAGGGCCTCGAGGCGGTGAGCTTCGGGCGCGTGGCCCAGGCCTTGGGCGTCTCCAAGAGCGGGCTGTTCTCGCACTTCCCCACCAAGGAGGCGCTGCAGCTCGCGCTGCTCGACCGCTTCAGGACCTTCTTCGTCGAGACCGTGGTCGAGCCCTCGGACGCGACCCCCGAGGGCTTGCCGCGTCTCTGGGGGTTGTGCAGCTCCTGGCTGCGCTACGCCGAGACCACCGTCTCCGACGGCGGCTGCTTGTTCCAGCGCGTGGCCTCGGAATACGCCAGCCGCCCTGGGCCGATCCAGGACCTGATCAAGGAGCTGACCCAGGTCTTCAACGGTCGGCTGCAGCGTCGGATCCACATGGCCCTCGAGGCGGGTCACCTCAAGCCCGAGGTCCAGCCGCTGCAGCTCGCCTTCGAGCTGCAGTCGCTCATGGGCAGCGCCAACGGCGCGTTTCAGCTCTTCGGGCACCCCGGCGTGTTCGAGCTCTGCAGGCGCGGGCTGGCGAGCCGCCTCGAGAGCGTCATGACCCCCGAGGCGCCGCCGCTGGAGGGGCTGTAGCCGGGCGTCAGCGCGGCGAACTGGACTCGCTGTGGGGGAGCTCGGGCGCCGCGCCGTTGGCCCAGGGGGCCTCCGATTTCAGCCCGCTCGGGAGCAGGAACATGAAGAGCTCGTGGGACCCTCTCCCCACGATTCGGCTCGCCTTCACGTAGGCGACCCCGGTTCCCCAGGTGGTTTGGCACCAGTGGCTGTAAGGGGGTACCTTCACCACCCCTCCGGCAGTGACGCTCAGGAAGCTCTGCTGCTCGTCGAGGGGGAACCCGAAGACGGCGATCGTCTGTCCGTTGCGCAAGGAGCCGAGCCGCGGCTCGGCGAGCTGCTCCCCGGGCTCCCGCGCCGGTCCGGGGCGGACGTTGAGCGGGTCGCCTCTCTCGGCGGTGATCACCGCCACCAGGGACGGCTTGTAGGCGGAGAGCTGCGCAGAACGGACCCAGGCTTCTCCGCCTTGCCAGCCGATCGGCGTCCAGCCGTGAACGTCCCTCGTGAGCCGAACGTAGGGGAGCTCCCGCGCCATGGTACCCAGCGGCGAGCCCCAAGGGCGGGAGTGGGCCTGCGCAGGGTTCGTGGCCTGTACCAGCTCGAACTCCGGGCGCACCCCGAGGACGCGATCGTCTGCGCCGTCGCCGGGCAGCTCGAGCGTGGGCGGCCAGGTCCTGGCCGGCGTGTTCGTCTTGCCGTCGGGGTCGTCGAGTCCGTTGGCCGCGAGCAACAGGCCCTCGTGCAGGAGCGCGCGCTCGCGGGTCGGCAGGAGCTCCAGCGAGACGGACTTGTCCTTGGGGTCGAGGCTCAGGAACCTCGCCACGGGGACGGGCTGCAGGGACGCCCAGCCGTTCCTTACGGTCACGGCGCCGACCAGGCGGCCGGCGGCGTCGATCGAGACGCGCTCCGCTGCCAGGGGAGCAGGGGTCGGGGTCACCTCGAGCATGGCGCTGAACAAGCCGAGCACGTCGGGGTCGGCGAGCCGCGCCGCCAGCGCTTCCAGGGCGGACGCGCCGAAGTCTGCCCGTCTGGCAGGGGTGTCGCAGCCGGTGAGCACGCCGGATTCGTCGAAGCTGAGCTGCAGCGGCGCCGCCAACAGCTCCGCGCAGGCCTGGTCGCTCGCGCTGGCGCCGGCGGACGGAGGACGAAGGTAGTGCTCGAGGCGCTCGCCGTCCCAGGCGGAGACTCGCTCGGGCTCGAAGGTCCAGACCCAGGTCCCTGCTTTGCTGGGCCGCACGGTGCAGCGCGCCAGGAGCGAGAGCAAGGCCTGGTCGTCCGAGAGCGTGAGGGTCACGTGAGCCTCGTGCAGGCTCTCGACCCAGGGGGCGGGGCGCGCTGGCGCCACGGGGGGCCCCGCCACCTCGTCGGGCTCGCTCGCCGAGGGTCCGCCCTCCACCCCGACGCCGCGCGGGAACCACACCAGGCCAGCCGCTCCAAGCGCGGCCGCCAGCAGCAACGCGACCGCCCACCCGTAGCGCCTGGGAAGGGTCGTCGGAGCAGCGGTAGAGATCGGGAGCTGGGTGAGCGCCGCCGCGAACTCCGCGGCGTTCGGGCGCTCGGCCGGCTCCTTGGCCAGGGTCCGGCGCAGGAGCAGGTCGAGCTCCGCCGGCACGTCCTGGCGCAGCTCGCGGATCGGCGGGGGGACCTCCGTGATCACGCGGTCGAGGGTCTCCATGAGGCTCGTGCCGGCCTCGATCGGGGGGCGGCCCGCGAGCATGAGGTAGAGCAGCGCGCCCAGGGCGTAGACGTCGGCTTCGGGTCCGGCGCGTTTGCCGTCGAGGACTTGCTCGGGGGCCATGTAGAGCGGCGTACCCAGGAGCTCGCCGGTGCGGGTCATGCGGCTCGCGTCGCCGCTGCGCGCGAGGCCGAAGTCGGCGAGCACCGGCGAGCCGCGCTCGTCGAAGAGCACGTTGGTGGGCTTTATGTCCCGGTGCAGGATTCCGCGGGCGTGAGCGTGGGCGACCCCCGAGGCGAGCTGCGCGCCGATCGTCGCCGCCTGCTCGATCGGCAGCGGTCCGGCTTTCAGCCGATCCTTCAGCGTGCCCCCGGTGCAGAGGTCGAGCACCAGGTAGCGCAGCGGAGGGTCGAGCTGCGCCGCGTGGATCCGCGCGACGTGGGGGTGGTTGAGCCGGGCCATGGCGCGGGCCTCGCGCTGGAAGCGCGCCAGGGCCTCTGCGTCGAGCGCGTCGGGGAGGATCACCTTCAGCGCGTAGCGCCCGCCGGTGTGCCCGTGCTCGACCTCGAGCACCGCGCCCATGGCGCCGCTGCCGAGCTCGCGGATCCGACGAAAGGGGCCGAAGCGCTCGGGAACGTCGTTGCTGTTGCGGAGGAGGTCGGTCAAGGCGGGCTCGGCGTCACGAGAGGGCTAGGGCCGAGGATACTCGGCGCTCGGCTCACGGGGGCGTTGCGACGCGGCGAGGCGCGTGCTTCTCTACTGCTGGAGGACGCATGGGCGTGTCTGAGTGGACGGCTTGGTTGGAGGGGCGCGCCCGGGCGCAGGCGGAGCGCCTTCAGGTCGCCCGCGACCCCTCGGACCGGCGCCTCGCAGCGCTGCTCGAGCTGGGGTGCGCGCAGCGCGCGCTCGAGGACCCGGCCGCGCTCGAGGTGCTGCTCGAGGCCCTCGACCTCGCGGTGAACCTCGGGCGTGAGGCCGAGGAGGTGCAGGCGTCGGTCGAGCTCGGGGCCTGCCTCGCCGAGCACGATCAGGGAGGCCTGGGGCGGGTCCATTTGAACCGCGCCCTCGAGCGCAAGGGCGTCGCGCCGGCCTTGGCCGCGCAGGCCGCAGCGGAGCTCGCGCTGGCCTGGGTCCGCGAAGGCGACCTGGCCCTGGCGCGCGCGGCGCTCTCGGCTGCGGGCTCCGGCGGACACGCGCGCTTTGCGCGCGGGGTCTTGGCGCGGGCCGAGGGCGACTTCGACACCAGCGCGCGCACCCTGGAGGCCGCGATTCAGCTCGCGGAGGGCCTGGGAGAGCTCGAGCGGGTCGCGCTGCAGCTCCGCGCTGGGCGCGCGCTGGTCGACCTCGAGCGTCGCCGGCGAGGGGCGCCCGAGGATCCCTTCCTCGCCCTCGGGGCCGAGGCCTTGCGCGCGATCCTCGTGGCCCTCGTGCGGCTCGGGGCTGCCCCGGAGCAGGACGCGCTGGGCCTCGCGGCCGAGCTGGTCGCGCGTCTGCTCGGGGCCGAGGGGGTCGAGCTGCGCACCGCGACCACCAAGCTGCGCTGGCCCGCGGAGTATCAGCCGGCGGCGCGGGTCAGCCCGCTCGCGGCGGGGGCCGTCACCTTGCGCGCCTGGCCGGCGCTCGCGCCGGCGCAAGAGGCGCTGGCGCGCGCCTTCCTCGCCGTGCTCCCGCGCCAGGTCACGGCGCCGCCTCAGCCTCAGGACGAGCGCGTGCGGGTGCTGCAGCTCCTCGACCAGTTGCTGGCCAGCGACCTCGAGGGCACCTCGCTGTTCGACCTCGCGACGAAGCTCGCGATCAGCGCGACCGGGGCCCAGCGCGGAGCGCTGGTCCTCCTCGCGGGGGAAGGGGCGGCGCGGGCCGCGCCGCCCTACGTGAGTCGAAGCCTCGTGCGGCGCGTGGCCCTCACCGGGCGCCCGCTGCTCGTCGAAGACGCCGCGCTCGCTCCGCCCACTGGCGCGGGCGAGAGCGTCAGCGCACAGGAGCTGCGCTCGGTGTTGGCGGCCCCCCTCCTCGGCCGGCGGGGGCAGGTGCTGGGGGTGCTCTACCTCGACGACCCCGGCAGCGCGGGCCGCTTCGCCGCGAGCGAGCTGAGCGTGCTCACCGGCTTCGCGAACCGCCTCGGGCCGCAGCTCGAGAGCAGCCTGCGCGAGGAGCTGCGGCGCGCCAAGGTCCCCCAGCACGAGAGCCAGCTCGGCGCGCTGACGAGCTCGAGCCCGAGCATGCGCGCCGCGCTCGAGCTCTTGCAGCGCGCGAGCCAGGTCGACGCCGCGCTCTTGCTGCGCGGCGAGTCGGGCGTCGGCAAGGAGCACCTCGCGCGCCTCGTGCACAAGGCGAGCGCGCGGCGTGACGCCCCCTTCGTGACCCTCGCCTGCGGCACGCTCGCCGAGGACCTCCTCGAGAGCGAGCTCTTCGGGCACAAGGCTGGGGCCTTCACCGGGGCGGTGGGCGACCGCGAGGGCCTGGTCCAGCGCGCGCACGGAGGCGTGCTGTTCCTCGACGGCCTCGACGACGCCAGCCCGAGGCTTCAGGCCGAGCTCTTGCGCGCGGTGGAGTCGGGGGAGATCCGCCCGCTGGGCGGCGAACCCCAAGCGGTCGACGTGCGCTTCATGGCCGGCTACGCCGGCGACCCGCAGGCGGACGTCGCCGCGGGCAAGCTGCGGCAGGATCTGCTCTACCGGCTGAACCTGCTCACGGTCAACGTGCCCCCGCTCCGCGAGCGCCGCGAGGACATTCCGCAGCTCGTCACCTCGATCCTCAGCACCCTCGGCGCCGAGGACCGCAGCCTGAGCGGACCCGCCCTGGCTCGGCTGCTCGAGCACGAGTGGCGAGGGAACCTGCGCGAGCTGCAGGCGTGCCTCGAGCGCGCGCTGCTCAGCGCCGACGCCACGATCCTGCCGAGCCACCTCTGCCTCGACGAGCCGCGTCGCCCGGGCCCCGCGACCCGGCTCAACCGGCGGCAGCTCGAGCTCCTCGACCGCTTGAGCCCCGGGTCGTTGATCAAGGCCGGCGAGTACGCCGAGCGCAGCGGCGTGTCGCCGGCCACGGCGTGGCGTGACCTCACGGACCTCGTGTCCAAGGGCCTGCTGCGGGCCCAGGGAAGCGGACGCGGAGCGGCCTACAGCCTCGCCTGATCCTCGCCCTCGGCTTCGGAGTCGGAGTCGGCCAGCTGCCGGCAGGTCCCGCCGCTGCGCTCCCCGCGGGTCGATCGCCATGAACGGCGCGCTACCCAACGCGCACGGAAGCTTTGCGACGGCGGGCCGTGAGGGGTTTCTCGAGGGGATTGAACCGCACCTGAGACGGATCTGGCGGCGCTCGACTTGGCACTGGGCGTGCACCAGGGCGGGGCGAGGAGATCCCATGAAGTCGACGATTCGCTTCCTCGTGCCCGCGCTGCTCTGCTGCACTGGCGCCGCGGTCGCGCAGGCCCCACGGCCCGCGCGGGTTGCGGTGAGCCTGCCGCCCGACACCTACGAGGTCACGGGCGCGGATCCCCGGGGCCCCTTCGAAGGAACGATCGAGGTGCGCCCCCCGACCGACGGCGCCTACCCGGTGCGGATCTCGTTGCGCTACGCCTCGGGGCGGCGGCTGAACCTGAGCGGCAGCGGGAGACTCCACTCCGAGACCCCCTGGAGCCGGACCCTGGAGGCCGAGTTCGGCACCACGGGGGGCATGACCTCGGCCCTCCGCGGGCGCGAGGAGCGAGCGCAGTACCGCCTGCTGCTCCAGCAGCACAAGGACCTCCCCGACTGGCACGCCTGGGTCTTCAGCGACGGCGGCGCCACGATCGTCGACCTGTCGGGCCCCCCGCCCCCGCCCGAGCCCGAGCGCCGGCCCGAGCCGCGCCCCAAGACGCCGAGGATCACCGGGACCGCCGCCTTCGCCGGGCGGCCTTTCATTCTGGGCGCGGGCGACGGGCGGGAGGTGCACCCCAACGACCCGCGGCAAGGCTCGACCGGTGACTGCTACGTGATCTCGGCCCTGATCGCGACCGCGCGCACCGACCCCCAGGTGATCCGCAACCTGATCAAGGATCGGGGCGACGGCACCTACTCGATCCACTTCACCGACATTGGCACCTTTTGGCAGGACTCGACCCAGGTCGTGAACCGCGAGTTCCCCTACGTGCTGAGCAAGGGGACGAGGCTCCCGGTCTACGCCAAGTTCGGCGACACCGAGGTGCGCGACGGGGTCACCCACTACGAGCTCTGGGCGCCCATGATCGAGAAGGCCTACGCGCAGTATTGGGGGGGCTACTCGAAGATCGGCAACGGCGGGTTCCCGAGCGGTGTGCTCACGGCCCTCAGCGGCAAGCGCTCGTCGATCTACTTCACGCACCTGGTCACGGTGGGCGGGATCGACCGCCTGCTGCGTGAGGCGATCGAGCGCGGCAATCCGGTGTGCGTCTCGACCGTGGGAAGCCTCGGCGAGGCGGGCGCGCGCTTGAACCTGGTGGAGGGGCACGCCTATGCGCTGTGGGGGCGCAGCGGCGAGCGCTACCAGCTCTACAACCCCTGGGGCAGCCGGCACCTGAGTCAGCCGCTGAGCGCGGCGGAGATCAACCGCCACTTCGACGCGATCTTCGTGGGGAGGTTCTAGGTGCTGCGTAGGTTCGCGCGGGGGGTCGCCCTCGGGGTGCTGCTCGCCTGTCAGGGGTGCCCGGGGCCGACGCCGCCCGCGCCGGTCGCGACCCCCGTGCCCGCGCCCCTCGCGGCGGTCGCGCTGCCGGCCTTCGCAGGCGACGCGCCCGCGCTCGCGGACCCTGGCCCTGGGGTGACCCCCGAGGCCACCTACGCAGCGACCGACACCGGCGCCCCCAGCGAGGTCGTGCCCAGCGAGCGCGTCGAGACCCTTGGCACCGGGGCGGTGCTCGAGCCGGCGGGGAGGCTCGCGCTCGGGCTCGCGGGCTACTACGAGCGCGACGGGGTGCGCCGCGCGCGGCTGAGCGCGGCGGAGGGACAGGTCTGCCTCGAATACCTCCTGGGGCCAGGGGAGCGCGCCCGGGTCGGGCAAGCCGTGTTCCGCCTCGAGGCCTCGCAGGGGCGGAGCGCCGCCCTGCGCTGGGAGCGCGCCTTCGCCGATCCCGAGCGGACCCCACAGCTCCTGCGCGAGCTCGACCGGCCTCTCGACGCTCCGGGAGCCCTGCGGCTCGAGGAAATGGGGCTCTACCGCTTCAGCGACGGGCGGGTCCTGGCCGTGGGCAACGTCGTCCCCGGCGCCTCGCCCGCGGTGACGGTGTGCGTCTACCCCGCGAGCTACGAGCGCGACCCCATGCTCGGCTACGACCGCCACTTCCTCGGCACGGCTGGGTCGACGCTGGCCGGGGAGCACGCCGGGCTCCAGCTGGCGGAGGTGACCCCCGGGGCCGGCGAGGCTTGGGGCAGCGTGCTGCTCCGCGCACGGCGCTGAGCGGCGCGCTCCCGCGACTTTGGCGTCGGGAGCCCGACCGGGATTCGCTATAACGACGGGGCATGGAAGCCCCAGACCCGAACGTCGCGCGCGCCTCGACGCCCCCGCTGAGCGTGGCGCCCATGATGGACTGCACCGACCGGCACTACCGGTTCTTCATGCGCCTGATCACCCGGCGCACCTTGCTCTACACCGAAATGGTCACCGCGGGGGCCGTGCTCCACGGCGACCGGGACCACGTGCTCGGCTTCGACCCCGTGGAGCACCCGGTCGCGCTCCAGCTCGGCGGCGAGGACCCCGAGCAGCTCGCGGAGTGCGCGCGGATCGGCGTCGACTACGGCTACGACGAGATCAACCTCAACGTGGGCTGCCCCTCGAGCCGGGTCCAGACCGGGAGCTTCGGGGCCTGCCTCATGGCCGAGCCGCAGAAGGTCGCCGACGCGGTGGCCGCCATGCGCGCCGCCGTCGCGGTGCCGGTGACCGTCAAGCACCGGATCGGGATCGACGACCTCGACCGCTACGAGGACATGGCGAACTTCGTCGACGTCGTGCGCCAGGCGGGGGCCGACCGCTTCTCGGTGCATGCGCGCAAGGCCTGGCTCAAGGGCCTCAGCCCCAAGCAGAACCGCACGGTGCCGCCGCTGCGCTACGACGAGGTCTACCGGCTCAAGCGCGAGTTCTCCGAGCTGCAGGTCGAGATCAACGGGGGGATCGAGAGCCTCGACGCCGCCGCCGAGCACCTGGCCCACGTCGACGGGGTCATGATCGGCCGCGCGGCCTACCGCGACCCCTACCTCTTCGCCGACGCCGATCGACGCTTCTTCGCGGACGACACCGCGCCGCACACCCGCGAGCAGATCGTGGAGGTCATGCAGGCCTACCTCGCGCGCTGGACCGCGCGGGGAACCCGTCCGCAGCACGTGGTCCGGCACCTCCTGACCCTGTTCGCGGGCCAGCCCGGGGCCCGCCGCTGGAAGCGCTTCCTCAGCGAGAACGTGAACCGCGCCGAGCTCGGGGACCGCCTGCTGCTCGAGGCCGCGAGCCGCCGGGCGAGCTGAGGGTCGCCCGGGCCCCCCTCGTTGACGCCCAGCGGAGGCGGAACTAGACTCAACGCCTGGGTTTAGCTCGCTGGAGCGACCGAAAGGACACGCGTGCGGGTCACGTTCTACGGCGTGCGGGGGTCGTTCCCGGTGGCTCACCCGAGGGTGACCGGGGTGGGGGGCAACACCTCCTGCGTGGCGCTCCGCGCCGAGGGCGCGCCGACGGTGATCTTCGACGCCGGGACCGGGCTGCGCCGGCTGAGCAAGGAGCTGGTCCACGAGGGCTTCGGCGACGGCGCGGGCGAGGCGATCCTGCTCACCAGCCATACCCACTGGGACCACATTCAGGGCTTCATGCACTTCGCGCCCTTCTACACGGCGGGCAATCGGTTCACGATCTGCTCGCGGGCGAGCCACGATCGGCGCCTGCGTCAGGTGTTCGAAGGCCAGGCCGCGCGGCCCTACTTCGGCTACGGCCTCGAGCGCTTCCAGTCCAAGATCGCCTGGAAGCCGGTCACCGAGGGCGAGTCGTTCGAGCTTGGCCCCTACACGATCAAGACCGTGCGCTTGAACCACCCAGGGATCGCGGTCGGCTACCGGGTCGAGCACGAGGGCAAGGCCTTCGTCTACATGACCGACACCGCGCCCTACGCGCAGCAGCTGCTGGGCGAGGGCTTCCACACCAAGCAGCCCGAGACCGACCCCGAGCGGATCGCGCTCCTCGAGCGCTACGGCCGCGAGCTCGAGCAGTTCGTGCAGGGCGCGGACGTGCTGCTCTACGACACCTTCTTCACCGCTGAGCAATACGCCGAGAACCCGCACTGGGGGCACAGCACCCCCGACGAAGGGATCCGCCTCGCGCGCCAGGGGGGCGTCGAGCGCCTGGTGCTCTACCACCACCACCCCGAGGCCTGGGACGACGTGCTGGAAGGTCAACGAGCCGAGCACCAAAACAAGCACGCCGGCTCCGACGTCCTGGTCGACCTCGCCCGCGAGCGGGAGTGGCTCGAACTCTAATGCGCGTGCGCTTCTGGGGAGTCCGCGGCGCCTTCGCTTCGACCCAGGCCGACACCCTGCGGGTCGGCGGCAACACGCCGTGCGTCGAGGTCCGCGACAAGAACGACGAGCTCGTGATCCTCGACGCGGGGCACGGGCTCTACTGGCTCGGCAAGCAGCTGCTGACCGGGCCGCTCGGGCGCGGCAAGGGGCGGGTGACCCTGCTGCTCTCGCACACCCACTGGGACCACATTCAGGGCTTCCCGTTCTTCGTGCCCGCCTTCCTCCCCGGGAACAACGTGGTCGTGTGGGGTCCGGGCGGCGAGCAGCTGCACGCCGTGCTCGCGGGGCAGCTCGATCCGACCTACTCGCCGCTGGTGAGCATGGACAACTTCGCGGCCAAGATCGAGGTCAACGAGCTCGCGGCCGGTCAGCAGTTGACCCTCGGCAAGCTCACGGTGCGGCACGCCATGCTGGAGAACGGCGAGCACCACACCGTGGGCTACCGGATCCGCGAAGGCCAGCACAGCCTCGCCTACCTCCCCGAGGTGCACCACCCCGGCGGCCAGCTCTCCGCCACCGCCCTCGAGCTGGCCCGGGGCTGCGACGTGTTGATCCACGAGACCTACTACAGCCCCGCCCAGCTCGCCGCGGGGGGGGTCAGCCTCGGGGGGCCCAGCGCGCCGCCGGCGAGCGGGCACAGCTCGTTTACTCAGGCCGTCGACCTGGCCCTCGCCGCCGGGGTCAAGCGCCTGCTCTGCTTCTATCACCACCCCGACCGCCCGGACGCCGAGGTCGAGGCGCTCATGCAAGCCGAGCGCGAGCGGATCGGGAGCAAGGTCGAGCTCGAGATCGACACCGCGCGCGAAGGCGCCGAGTTCGAGCTCTAGCCCTGCCCGCACTCTTCCCGGGCTACGGGCGCCGGGAGCGTCTCCAGCGCAGCGACCCGCGCCTCCTCTTCGTGGGGCGGGGCGGCGCGGGAGCCGTGAGCACGTCGTCGAGGCAGAGCTCCTGGGGCGGGGCGTCCGTCGGGGGCGGGGCGCTCGCGGAGCCGGGGGCCCCGGCGGCTTCGACGCGGAGTTCGGTGTTGCCGGCCAGGATCCGGTCGCCGTTGGCCACCCGGACCTGACCTCCGGAGGGGATCCGCGCGCCGTTGAGGTAGAGGCCGTTTCGGCTCCCGAGGTCGTGCACGATCAGCCCTCCGCCGGGGGCGAGCACGAACACGGCGTGGCGGCGAGAGACCTTGGGGTCGTTCAAGCAGCCGGGGAGTTTGGCGTCCCGCCCCACCAGGGTCACCTGGGCGTTCAGGCGCAGGCGCCAGCGGGGCTCGCCGTCGCGCACGACGGTCAGCGCGCAGTACTGGCTCACTGGGGCTCCTGCCCCGCGGGGGCGACGAGGGAGGGGAGGGTGCTGCCCGCGATCCAGCGCTCGAGGAGCTGGACCTGGGGTGCGTCTGCTTGCCAGGTGACGCTGCTGGAGTGGGGCAGGCCGCCCCACGCGGCGCCGAGGGGCTTGGTCAAGAGCAGGCTCGCCTCCGGCCGCCCGGCGACGACGAAGGGCAACACGCTCTCCAGGGCGAGGCCGCCGCGCCCGGTGCGCAGGCGGAACTCTCCGGCTCCAGCTTCGCCGTGGCACGACCAGCACTCCGCCTTGAGCACCGGCTCGACGTCGTGATGGAACACCAGGGGGTCGAGGCTGATCGCTTCGCCCTGGGGGGTGAAGGCTGCGGAGCGCCGCAGGGTCTGCGGGGAGGCCGCCTGCAGGGGGGGCGGCGCGGGGGGGTGCCAGTGCTCGAAGCCGAGGGCCGCGATCAGTCCGAGGGTCGAGAGCGCGGCGAGCACACCGAGGCTGAGCCAGGTGGCCTGGGCGTGCGCGCCGTCGAGGGCGGCCGCCTCGGAGTGCGGCACGCCCCCGAGGCGGGAGGAGGCGACGCGGACGCGGCCCGTACGCGAAGACGGTCGCGGCCCGCGGTCGCGGGGGGGGCGCGGAGGGCG
>JAGQRJ010000380.1 GCA_020425635.1 Planctomycetota bacterium
CGCGCCCGCCGCGCCCGCCGCCGCCCCAGCCGCCGCCGCTGCGTTTCCCGCCCCAGCCTCCACCTCGCCCGGCCACGCTCACCGCCCCGGGACGGGTTCGAGGACGAAGGTGTGCTTGATCCGCGGAGGGTTCTTGGCGTCGACGCCGCCCAGGGTCGCGGTCGTGATCCGCAGCGGGTTGCGCGTGCGCAGCGCGCCGGGGCCCTTGAAGAACACGGCGTAAACGTGCTCGACGTCGAGCTGCAGCTGGGGGAAGCGCAGCGCCAGGCGCGTGCCCGCGACGTCGCTCTGGGTGGAGCGGGGCTCGAGCTCGGGTTGCTTCACGAAGCGCACCTGGTGCAGGAGGTGGAGCTCAGCCGGCGGGGGCGCGCCGTCGGCGGTCACCCAGTCGAGCTCGAGGTCTGGGCCGAGCTCGGGGAGCGCGCCCGCGAGGCGATCGGCGGGGGTCGCGCGCAGGGTCTTCTCGACGAAGCCGCGCCCCTTGCCGAGCTCGCGGCGCTGCGCGAGCTCCACACCGCCCTCGAAGCGCGGGACGACGAGGAACACACAGCGCAGCCCGCTCGCGGCCGGCGACTCCTCGCTCCCGCGCAGCACCACCGGGACGCGGAGCGCGCCCTCGACGCGCTCGGGGTCGCCGACCTCCACCGCGCCGCCGGCGCGGAGGTCGAAGATCAGGAGCGCCACGTGGTTCGTCGCGAAGTCGGGGGCCGGGGGCGCGCCTTCGAGGCCGCTGATCACCTTCGCGAACGCCTCGGCGCTCGTGATCACGTGCTTGCGCGGGCAATCGCCCAGAGAGCGCAGCGCCGTGTCGACGACCACGGGACGTGTGGCTGGCTCCTGGGCCGCAGCAGAGGAGGTCGCGACCCCCACCCACAGGACCAACCCCGGCCCGAACCCCAGTGTGCGCGTCTTCATGCCTTCCCTCCCGGGTCTCGGCGAAAGATCCCGGTGATCTTGCGCAGCAAGCGCTGGGTGATGCCCTCGCGCGCGGTGCGTTGGGTGGGCGCCTCCGAGGCCGCCTGCCCGTCGAGCGCCGCCTTGACCTCTCGGAGCAAGGCGCGCGCCGAGGCCCCGTCGGCGGGGCGCGCCTGATCGTCCTTCTCCAGCAGGCGCGCCACGAGGCGCTTGACCGGAGGGGGGAACTCGCCGTTCGGGTAGGCCTCCTCGAGGGGGATCGGGCGGCTGTGAACGGTGTCGCGCAGCAGGTCGCGCAGGGTGCGGCTGCCCTTGAACGGGAGCTGGCCGGTCAGCATTTCGTAGAGGATCACCCCTGCGGCGTAGGTGTCGTGCGCCTTGGTGACGGTGTCGGGATCGACGATCGCCTCCGGGGCGACGTACATCGGCGTGCCCGAGAGGGTCCCGCGCATGGTGACGAACACGTCCTCTTCTGCCTCCTCCACCTGGGTGAGGAGGCGGGAGATCCCGAAGTCGACGAGCTTGACGTGCTCGCCCCCTTGCCGCGTGAGCACCTGCACGTTCTCGGGCTTGAGGTCGCGGTGCACGATCTCTGCGGCGTGGACCGCCTCGAGTCCGGCGAGGAGCTGGTCGAGGAGCTCGAGGCAGCGGGGGACGGGCAGCGGCGCCTCGGCCTGGATCAGCTCCTTGAGTTCACGGCCCTCGAGGTACTCCATGGCCATGTAGTTCGCCCCGCCGGGGAGGGTCCCCGAGTCGAGGACCTCGATCACGTGCGGGTGGCTGACCTTGGTCGAGACGAGGATCTCGCGACGGAAGCGAGCCACCGCGTCCTTGGTCGAGTTCTGGATCACCTTGACCGCGACCAGGCGTTGGTCGGGTTGGCGCGCGAGGTAGACGATCCCCATGTTGCCCCGGCCCAGCTCGCGGACTCGCTCCAGGCCGGGGGGCATGTCCGGGGCGTCTTGATCCAGGTCCGGGCGGATCGTGATCGTGGCGTCGAGCCCGCCGTCCGCGCTGGGAGGCGCGCTCTGGGTGCCGAAGGGATCGGGAGGCGGGGGGGGGAGGTTGATCGTGGGGTCCCCCTCGGCCCACGGCGGCGGAGCGCCCGGTTTGGCCGCGGGGAGCGTGATCGTGCGCTCTGCGTCCATGGCGTCTGGCTCGGCGGGGGGCTTGGCCGGCGTCATGATCACGTCTTCGAACCCGATCGTGCGGCAGGGGTCTGCGCCGAGGCCGTCCTCCTCGTGACCCCCGCCTTGCGAGCCGGGGGGGAGCATGAGGGTCGGCGCGCCAGCGTCGAAGCTCGGCTCCGGCGGGGCCTGCTGAGGGACCTGCAAGGTCTCCTGGAAGGCCATGGTCCGCTCCGGGTCGAAGCCGCCGCTCGGCGGCTCCACCGGCTGGGTGCGCTCGGCGTCGAAGGTGGAGGCCTCGGACCGCACCCCGGAGCTCGCGGGGTGGGCCCCCGAGCCCGCGCGGTGCAGGCCGGAGCCGCTGGCCGCCGTGGGGTGCACGACCCCTGAGCTCGACGCGCTCAGCCGGTGCTCGCCCGACGCCGAGCCGCTCGCGGTGGCGGCGAGGTGGCGTCCGGAGGTCGTCCCCGTCTCGAGCACGAGGGCGTAGCCCTGGCGACGGTTCTCGTGCAGGAGCTGCTGCTCGCGCTGGTGCATCTGGTGCGCGGCCTCGCCGGTCAGCGCGCGGCAGGCCTCGAGGGAGAGGAAGCCCCGCGAGACGAGCTGGTCGGCGAGGGACCAGCGGTAGCCGTCGTGGGCCTGTTGCTGGCTCAGCGCCTGGAGCGTGCTGGGGTCGACCGCCCCGCGCGCTCGCGCCAGGGCGAGGAAATACTGGGTCTCGAGCTGAGCTCGCCGCTGGCGCGTCGCGTGCTCCAGCTGCTGAGCCCGGTCGGGCGCCAGGCCGCGCACGCGGAGCGTCGGGATCAGGGACCCGGGCGAGGCCTGGGCGTCGAGTTCGACGAGGAGCTGCTTGAGCGTGGCCGGTCCGATCAGGGACAGCCGACACGCCAGATTGGCTGCGAGCAGGTCGTCCAGGTTCAGCACGCCGCGGCCGCCTCCCGAGCCTGGTGCGTCGAGGTTCCTGATTGCGCGGGGCCAAGCACGGGGCGCTCTCCGGTGCAGGGGAGGAGGGGTTCGCTCCCTGCGTTCTACCACGGACCCGAGCCTCGCGGCGCCGATCCCCGGGAGCTCAGAGGGTGAACGAGCCGAGAACCGCGGGGCGCGTCGCGCCGGTCGCGGCCGGCACGTTGCTCGGTCGCGAGAGGACCGTCTCGTTCGCGAGCACGGCGAAGGCCACGGCCTCCTTGGCGTCCGCGGAGAAGCCCACCTCGGCCTCGTCGAAGGAGCGCACCGGGAGTTCGGGGAGCATGCCCTGGAGCGAGCGCATGAGGGTCAGGTTGTGGGCGCCGCCCCCCGAGACCCAGACCCGAGTCGCCCGCCCCTGGGGGAACACGAAGCGCCTGTAGGCGTCGGCGATCGAGCGCGCCACCAGGTGCACCACGGTGGCCAGCAGGTCGCGCAGCCGCTCGGGGTCGTAGGCGCGCACCAGCTCGCGGGCGAAGTCGGCGCCGAAGACCTCGCGTCCCGTCGACTTGGGCGGCTCGAGCGCGAAGTAGGGGTGCCCGAGGAGGCGCTCGAGCAGGGCCTCGTCCACGGTCCCCTCACGGGAGTGCGCGCCGTCTTCGTCGAAGGCGGCGGGGTCGCCGAGGAGCGCGCGACACACCTCGTCCACGATCACGTTGCCGGGGCCGGTGTCGAAGGCCCGCACGTCTTCGAGGGCCTCGCGGACCACGGTCACGTTGGCGATCCCGCCAATGTTCTGCAGCAGCGTGACCTCGCCTGGCCGCGCGAACAGGCAGTGGTCGAGGTAGGCGACCAGGGGCGCGCCGCGGCCCCCTGCCGCCACGTCGGCGCTGCGGAAGTCGCTGACCACGGCGCAGCCGGTGCGCGCGCGGAGCACCGCCGGGGCGCCGATCTGCAGCGTCGAGGGCGTCCCCTCCTGCGAGGGGTCCACGTGGTAGAGGGTCTGGCCGTGCGAGGCGATCAGGTCGACCGCCGCGGGGTCGACGCCGAGCTCTGCGAGGCAGCGCAAGCTCGCGTCGGCCAGAGCCTCGCCGAACGCGAAGTTGAGCTGGCACACCTCGGCCACCGACCCCTCGCAGCCGCGCTGGAGGTCGGCGCGCAGCGCCGGGTCCAAGGGGTAGCTGCGGAACCCCTCGAGCTCGACCCGGGTGCCCGGCCCCGACCCGTGCACGCGGACGAGGGCGGCGTCGATCCCGTCGAGGGAGGTCCCGCTCATGAGGCCCAGGATCCTGCGGCTCGGGGCCTGCGCGAGGCGGACCAGGCGTTCGAGGGGCGTGCTCACCGCGCCTCCAGGGTGCGGCGCAGGTGGCCGCCGTGCGCCGCGAGGCGCGCGCGCGCTTCCGCGGGGCTCAGGCCGAGGCGACCGCTGACCACCGCGGCCTTGACCTCGCCGTCGCAGGCGCTGAGCAGGGCCTCGGCGTCGGCGTCCGGGCAGAGCTCGCCCACGATCCGCGCCGCGCGCCGGCGGAGCTTGGCGTTGGTCGGGGCGACGTCGATCATCAGGTCGTCGTAGACCTTGCCCAGGCCTGCGAGCGCGCCGGTGGTGATCGCGTTGAGCGCGCACTTGGTCGCGGTCCCTGCCTTGAGCCGGGTGGATCCGCTCAAGAGCTCGGGCCCCGTGGGCAGGTGCACGAGCACGTCGAGCTCCGTCTCCGGGGGGGGCGCGCAGCACACCAGCCCGACCCGCGCGCCGCCGCGGCGGGCCTCGGCCAGGAAGCCGTGAACGTAGGGGGTGCGGCCGCTGGCGGCGACCCCGAGGGCCAGGTCGTGCGGTCCGCAGGCGAGCTCGCGGGCGGCGCGGGCGCCGTCTTCGGCCACGTCCTCGGCTCCCTCGCGCGGTGTGACGAAGGCGTGTTCACCCCCCGCCATGACGCCCACCACGCGGTCGCAGCGAAAGGTCGGGACGCACTCGGCGGCCTCGATCACAGCCAGCCTGCCGCTCGTGCCTGCGCCGGCCAGCAAGAGCCGACCTCCAGCGTCGAGGGCTGCGCGGGTCAGCTCGATCGCGCGCGCGATCGCTTCGCCGGCGGCGGCGACCGCCTCGGCCGCGATCCGGTCGTGCTCCGCGAAGACCCGGGCGAGCTCCCGGGGGCTCATGCGATCCAAGGCGTGTCGGGTCGAGAGTCGACCTTCGGTGCTGGGTTCCATGCTCCGCATGGTAGCCCTTGGGCCGGTCACGGGCGGGCCTGGCGAGCAGCGGCAGGCGGGGGGTAGCCTGGGCGCATGCAGGTCGGTCCCTACGAAGTGCTCGAGAGCCTGGCCCGAGGTGCCCAGGGAGCGGTGTATCAAGCGCGGGACAGCCGCACGGGGACGATCGTCGCGCTCAAGCACCTGCACGCGCGGGATCCACGGACCCGACGCCGGTTCGAGACCGAGGTCGCGACGCTCTCGCGCCTGGAGCACCCCAACCTGGTGCGCGTCTACGAGTGGGGCGAAGACTCCCGCGGTCCTTGGGTCAGCCAGGAGTTGATCGAGGGCAAGTCGCTGCAGCGGCGGCTGCGACGCTGGGGGTCCCTGGAGGTCGGCGAGGCGGTGCGGATCGTGACCGCCCTCGCCCGGGGCCTCGAGCACGCCCACCAGGCGGGGGTCTTGCACCGCGACGTCAAGCCCGACAACGTGATCCTGCGCCCCGACGGCGCGCCCGTGCTCGTCGACTTCGGGGTCGCGCGAGACCTGCAGTCCGACGAAAACCGACTCTCCAGGTCCGGCGAGTTCCTCGGCTCGCCCGGCTTCTGGGCCCCGGAGCAGGCCACGGGGAACCTGCAGAAGATCGGCCCCGCGACCGACGTCTACGGCCTCGGGGCGACGCTCTACGCGCTGCTCTGCGGGCACCCTCCGATCGAGGCCTCGACCCTGGTCGAGTTCCTCGACCCGAGCCGCTTCGGCGAGATCACGCCGCTCCCCGAGGTGAACTACGACGTGTCGCCCGCGCTGTGGGCGGTGTGCGCGCGCTGCCTGGAGGTCGACCCCGCCCAGCGTTTCCCCAGCGCGGCGGCGTTGGCCGACGCGCTGGACGCGCTCCAGCGCTCGAAGGGGACCTCGGCGCAGCGCCGGGGGCTCGGGCTCGCGCTCGGCCTCGCCGGGCTGGTCCTGCTCGGCTCCTTCGCCGTCGCGGCGTGGAGCTCGCGCAAGGGCGGCGGC
>JAGQRJ010000381.1 GCA_020425635.1 Planctomycetota bacterium
CGGACTCGGCGTCGGTGTCGGTGTCGGCGTCGGTGTCGGTGTCGGTGTCGGTGTCGGTGTCGGCGTCGGTGTCGGTGTCGGTGTCGGCGTCGGTGTCGGCGTCGGTGTCGGCGTCGGCGTCGGTGTCGGTGTCGGTGTCGGTGTCGGTGTCGGTGTCGGTGTCGGTGTCGGCGTCGGTCTCGGCGTCGGTCTCGGACTCGGTCTCGGCGTCGGCCTCGGCGTCGGCCTCGGCGTCGGCCTCGGCGTCGGGCTCGGCGTCGGTCTCGGGCTCGGTCTCGGCGTCGGTCTCGGCGTCGGCGTCGGACTCGGACTCGGCCTCGGACTCGGCCTCGGCCTCGGTCTCCGGAACGAGGTCGCGCCCGCGCAGGAGACCTGCGCGGGCGCGGAGCGCCCTGGGGAGGGGAGTCGCTCTCGTGAGTTAGTCGTTCCCGCTGCCGTCGTCGAGCGGGTCGACCGCGGGGGCCGGGTCGACGTCGGGGTTCACGGGGAGGTCCTTGAAGTCGGCGTTGCCGTCGGCGTAGCCCTTGTCGCCGGGCTTCATGGCGTCCAGGTGGCCGTGGAGCTCGGGGTCGAAGGCGGTGAAGCGCTCGCCGGTGTAGCCGTCTTCGAAGGTCATGCGCTTGCCGTCGATCGACATTTGCACCTTCACGCAGTCGCGGGGGGCGAGCTTGGCCAGGGCCACCGCCATGGTCATGTCCCAGCCGCCCATGTCGACGAGCCTGCGGTATTGCTTGGCGCGCTCTGCGTGGTTGGCCGCGGTCCAGCCGTTGTTGCGCACGCCCTGCAGGATCTCCACGAAGGCGGGCATGTTGCGCAGGGCGCTCTCCTCCAGCGGCGAGAGCTTGTCGGCGTGGGGGTTGACCTCGCGCGGGTCGATCTCGTAGACGACCTCGTAGGCCTCGGCGTAGGCGTTCCGCAGCAGGGTGGCGTCGGCGGCCTTGGCCATGATCGTGCGGATCCCCCACTCGGAGATGTCCATGTCCAGGCGAATGTCGCTGTCCTTGTAGCGGCTGCTGAAGAGCTTGAACTTGGGGACCACGATCGTCGGGGTCGGCAGGGGGACGCCGTGCTCGTCTTCGGTGACCAGCGCGGGGTCGGGGAGCCCGAGGGCGACCGCGACCCGCCGGTGGCGGCGCATTTCGCCGTTGAAGGTCGCGCTGTCCTTGTGCAGGAAGCGGTAGCGCAGGGCGCGGCGGCTCTTGAGCACCGAGAGCTCCTCGGGGGCTTCGTCGCCGTGCAGCTCCGACGAGCGCACGATATCCACCAGCAGCGACTTGCTGCCCTTCCACTTGAAGAGCACGTTCGTCTTCCGCTGCTTGACGTAGCGGAACACGTTGTAGAGGTGGCGGCCGGCGTCGTCGTCGATCTTCATGTCGGAGACGTGGACGTCCTTGCTCCACTTGCCCCCGGCGAGCACGGTCAGGTTGAGCTTGGCCCGCTTGTAGGTCCACTCCTCCTGCTCGAACACGCGGAACTCGAGGGTCACGCCCGAGGCCGGGTCGTCCACCAGCGAGTCGGCGTAGCGGTAGTCGCCGCGGATCGCGCGCTCGTAGGCGTTCTGGGCCAGCTCGCGGCTGAGGTCGAAGTGGTAGGCGAAGTCGACGTCGGTGCCGCTCTCCTTGCCCGCGGAGGCCTGCAGCTCGACCTTGAACAGCTCGTCGGCGGCCTTCACGAAGAACTCGTTGACCTCCACGTCGCCCGCGTCGAGCGCGTCGTTGGTGGTGTCGAGCCCGACCAGCAGCCGGGCGCTGACGCCGGGGCCGCGGAACTTGACCTTGCGCAGCTGCACGCGCACCGAGTCGCCGGGGAGGCGCGCGACCTCGACGCGGTAGTTCCCGCGCATGCGGTAGAACCCGCCGACCCGGGCCGACGCGCCGACCTCGACGTTGGAGCCGGGGATCTTCTGCTCGTAGCCGTAGGTCAGCTGTCCGTTGACCGCGATCTGCCACGGGCCCTCGAGGGTCCGCTCGGCGCCCACGGTGAGCGCGCGGGCCTCGGCCGCGGTCAGGGGGAGGTCGAAGACCCGCTTGCCCATGCCCTTGAGGATCGAGATCACGCCCTTGACGTCCTTGACGCCGGCGGGCTTGGGGTAGAGGTCGACGATCGTGTAGCGCAGGTCGCCCTGGGCGTGCACGCCGACGCTGAACGAGGCCTGGCCGCCCAGCGAGATCGCGGTCGCGAGCGGCACGCGCGCGCCGCCCTCGACGAAGTTGGCGAGCCAGACGTCGTTCGGGCGCTCGAGCAGCGCCTGCTTCTGCATGGGGGTGAACTCGTTGGCCGGGATCGCGCGGATCCCGGTCTCCAGGCCCACGTGGAAGTAGCGGTTGAGCTTGAGCGTCTCGCTGACGTCGATCCCGTCCTCGATCGCGTCCTGGAGCGCGTCCTTGACCTCGCTCTTGGCCTTGCCGAGCGCCTTGTTGATCCCGTCCTTGGAGTAGGCGACCAGGCGCCCGAGCTTCGAGGGCTCCTCGGCCTCGCTGGGCGCGACCGCCGCGATCAGCGTCGGGGTCCCGTTGGCGTGGATCGCCGCCTGGCCTTGCTTGGCGCCGGCGTTGTAGATCCACACCAGATCCAGCGCGTCGGCCTTGCCCTGCAGCGCCCCGCTGACCCCCGAGGCCGAGACCCGTACGCGGAAGCGCTCGAGGTCGGGCGCCTGGAGGGTGGCCGAGGCGCTCAGCGCCTCGGTGCGCAGCTCGAGGCTGCGGCTCCCGTCGGCGGCCGGATCACCGAGGGTCAGGGTTCCGTTGAAGTCGCTCGAGTCCGTCGCCGTGAGCGTGAACACGTCGTCGGCCAGTGTGGCGCCGGGGAACGCGCAGAGCGCGGCCAGCAGGGCCAGGGAAGTGCAGCGGGGGGTCATAGAACAGGGTCTCTCTCTCTTATTCTCCACCCCGCCCTTTGCACACCGTGCGCCGGTCCATCTTCATTACCCTTCAAGCAGTTATGGAGAATCTCCGTGTCCCAGGCTGGAACACAAACGCTTTGCGGCCCTGATCTGGGAACGCTCGAACCGATTGGCGTCCAACTCGGACGGTTTGAAACCCCGCGGCGTCCGGAGATGACCCCGCCCCGGGCGGCGCGCAGCAAGGACTTCGGGGAGTCGGCGTAAGTCCTTTGGCCGAAGGCTCGGTGGGCCGTCGAGCGGCCGCGGGGACGTGCATGATTTTTTACAAAACCGCCCTCGCCCAAGCGAGCGCTGGAGTTGCGGACGAACCCCCGAGGCCCCCCCCCGAGCCTGTCAGACGCGCGGGGTAGTTTCTTCAGACGGGACGCGAAGTCGTCTCACCTCAAAACAGCCTCGCCTCGGTTGCCCTCGGTTTAGCAGTCCTGAGTAAGCAGCTGAAGCCGTTCAACTTAGCCCACGTTGCCACGTGGGAAGGGATCAAAGTACGCCGTCACACGCGCTGCGGGCCTTGGCTTCGGCGCGACCTCTGACGACGTGGAAAGAGAGCACCCATGGCACCCCCTGTCCAAGCCGTCCAAGCCCAAACCTCGACCACCACCACCCCCGCCCAGCTGATGGTCGTGCGCCGCAACGGCGACGTGGTCCCCTTCGATCCCGAGCGGATCGAGCGCGCGCTGAAGAAGGCCTTCATCGCCGTCGAGGGCCCCGAGGCCAGCGCCTCGAGCCGGGTGCAAAACGTCGCCCGCGAGCTCGCCGAGCGCGTGACCCAGGTGCTGCGCCGCCGCATGTCGCGCGGCGGGATCGTGCACATCGAGGACATTCAAGACCAGGTCGAGCTCGCGCTCATGCGCGCCGGTGAGCACAAGATCGCGCGGGCCTACGTCCTGTATCGCGAGGCCCGGATCCGCGAGCGCGCGGAGCAAGTCCAAGCCGAGGCCCCGGCGCCGGTCGCCTCGAGCGGCCTGCGCATGGTGCGCTTCGACGGCAGCGAGGTCGTGCTCAGCGACGCGCAGCTCATGCAGCCGATCGAGCGCGCCTGCGAGGGCCTCGAAGACGTCGACGCGCAGCTCCTGCTGAGCGAGATCAAGAAGAACGTGTTCGACGGGATCGCCCAGGGCGAGCTCGAGGAAGCCTTCGTCATGGGCACCCGGGCGATGGTCGAGCGCGAGCCCAACTACAGCTACGTCGCCGCGCGGCTCCTGCTCGACTCGCTCAAGGAAGAGACCTACCGCGCGGTCCTGCCCCAGGTCGACTCCAGCGAGCTGACCTACGCGTCGTATTTCCCCGCCTACGTGCTCAAGGGGATCGAGGCGGAGCAGCTCGACCCGCGCCTCGCAGAGTTCGACCTCGCGCGGCTCGCGCAGGCGATCGACCCCGAGCGCGACCGCCAGTTCGCCTACCTCGGCCTGCAGACCCTCTACGACCGCTACCTGCTGCACGTCGAGGACCACCGCTACGAGCTGCCCCAGGCCATGTTCATGCGCGTCGCCATGGGCCTCGCGCTCAACGAGATCGACCGTGAAGAGCGCGCGATCGAGTTCTACGGCGTGCTCTCGCGCTTCGACTTCATGTGCTCGACGCCGACCCTGTTCAACGCGGGCACGCGGCGGCCGCAGCTCTCGAGCTGCTTCCTGACCACGATCTCCGACGACCTCGAGGGGATCTTCGGCTCGATCCGCGACAACGCCATGCTCGCCAAGTTCTCGGGCGGCCTGGGCAACGACTGGACGCGGGTGCGCGCCATGGGCGCCCGGATCAAGGGCACCAACGGTCAGAGCCAGGGCGTCGTGCCCTTCATGAAGGTCGCCAACGACACCGCGGTCGCGGTGAACCAGGGCGGCAAGCGCAAGGGCGCGGTCTGCGCCTACCTCGAGACCTGGCACGTCGACATCGAGGAGTTCCTCGAGCTGCGCAAGAACACCGGCGACGACCGCCGCCGGACCCACGACATGAACACGGCCAACTGGATCCCCGACCTGTTCATGGAGCGCGTGCACCGCGACGAGCCCTGGACGCTGTTCTCCCCCGACGAGTGCCCGCACCTGCACGAGCTGAGCGGCGCGGCCTTCGTCGAGGCCTACGAGGCGTGCGAGGCCAAGGCCGCCCGCGGCGAGCTGAAGTCGGCCAAGACGATCCGGGCCCTCGACCTGTGGCGCAAGATCCTGAGCATGCTGTTCGAGACCGGGCACCCCTGGGTCACCTTCAAGGACCCCTGCAACCTGCGCTCGCCCCAGCAGCACGCAGGCGTCGTGCACAGCTCGAACCTCTGCACCGAGATCACCCTCAACACCAGCGACGACGAGATCGCGGTGTGCAACCTGGGCTCGGTGAACCTGGTCCGGCACCTGGGCCCCGACGGGGCGATCGACCGCGCCAAGCTCGAGGTCACCGTGCGCGTCGCCATGCGCATGCTCGACAACGTGATCGACATCAACCACTACACGGTCTCCGCGGCCCGGCACTCGAACCTGCGCCACCGCCCGGTGGGCATGGGGCTCATGGGCTTCCAGGACGCGCTGTTCATCAAGCGCCTGCCCTACGCGTCCGACGGCGCGGTCGAGTTCGCCGACGAGTCCATGGAGCTGGTGACCTACTACGCGATCCAGGCCTCGGCCGAGCTGGCGCAGGAGCGCGGCGCGTATCGCTCGTTCAAGGGCTCGCTCTGGAGCCAGGGCGTGCTGCCGATCGACAGCCTCGACCTCGTGGCCCAGCAGCGGGCGCCGGAGTTCTTCGACGTCGACCGCACCCAGCGCCTCGACTGGGACGGGCTGCGCGCGAAGGTGCGCGAGGGCATGCGCAACAGCAACTGCCTCGCGATCGCGCCGACCGCCACGATCGCGAACATCACCGGTGTCAGCCAGTCGATCGAGCCGATCTACAAGAACCTGTTCGCGAAGTCGAACCTCTCGGGTGAGTTCACGATCGTCAACCACTACCTGGTCAACGACCTCAAGGCCTTGGGCATGTGGGACGAGGTCATGATCCACGACCTGAAGTACTTCGACGGCAGCCTGCAAGAGGTCGAGCGGATCCCCGAGGAGCTCAAGCAGCTCTACACCAGCGCCTTCGAGCTCGACGCGAGCTGGCTGGTCAAGTGCGCCTCGCGCCGGCAGAAGTGGATCGATCAGGCCCAGTCGCTGAACCTCTACATGGCGGAGCCGTCGGGCCCCAAGCTCGACCGCCTGTATCGCCTGGCGTGGACCAAGGGCCTCAAGACGACCTACTACCTGCGCACCATGGGCGCGAGCCACGCCGAGAAGTCGACGATCACCACCGGCCGCCTCAACGCGGTGGGCAACGGCTCCGCCCCCAAGGTGTGCTCGATCCTGGACCCCGAGTGCGAGGCGTGCCAGTAGGCACGCTTCGGCTCGGGTAGCCCCGCAGCCTGGCCTTCACCGTCTCCGTCTTCCCGTCACTCGCATCCACCTTCTTGCCATTACAGGACCACGTCATGCTCACCTGGGACGAACCTCAAGCCTCCGCCTCCGTGAAGCCAGCCGCGCGCAAGGTCGCGCACACCACCCAGAGCGCGTCACCCAGCACCCTCAAGACATCTGACGCCCAGGGCGTCAGCCACCAGCCGCTTGCCCCCGCGGCCGCTGGCGCGGTCTCCGCGCCAGCCGCCACTCCGACACCCTCCTTGGAGGGGCCCGCAATGGGCAAGGGGGCAAGCGGTTTGGAGGTCCCCGAGTTCGGCGCGCGCCGCGTGGGCGTCGACGACAAGCGGATCATCAACTGCCGCGCCGACCTCAACCAGCTCGTGCCCTTCAAGTACAACTGGGCCTGGGACAAGTACATCACCGCGTGCGCCAACCACTGGATGCCGCAAGAGATCAACATGACCGCCGACATCGCCCTCTGGCGCTCGCCCAACGGGCTGAGCGAGGGTGAGCGGCGGATCATCAAGCGCAACCTCGGGTTCTTCTCGACCGCCGACTCGCTGGTCGCGAACAACATCGTGCTCGGCGTCTACCGGCACATCACCAACCCCGAGTGCCGCCAGTACCTCCTCCGCCAGGCCTTCGAGGAGGCCCTGCACACCCACGCCTACCAATACGTGATCGAGAGCCTGGGCCTGGACGAGGCCGAGGTGTTCAACATGTATCGCGAGGTGCCCTCGATCCACGACAAGGCCGCCTTCGAGCTGCAGTTCACCGACGAGCTCGGCGACCCGAACTTCACCACGGGCACCCCGGCCTCCGATCAGCGCCTGCTGCGCAACCTGATCGGGTTCTACGTGATCATGGAGGGGCTGTTCTTCTACGTCGGCTTCGTGCAAATGCTCAGCCTCGGACGCCGGAACAAAATGGTCGGCGCCGCCGAGCAGTTCCAGTACATCCTTCGCGACGAGAGCATGCACTGCAACTTCGGGATCGACGTGATCAACACGATCAAGCAGGAGAACCCGAACCTCTGGACCGCAGCCTTCCAGCAGGAGATCCGCGACCTGATCAGCGAAGGCGTCGAGCTCGAGCTCGCCTACGCCGCGGACACCATGCCCAACGGGATCCTGGGGCTCAACGCGAGCATGTTCTCGGAGTACCTGCGCTACATCGCCAACCGGCGCTGCGCGCAAATCGGGCTGGAAGAGCTCTACGTGGGGGCGAACAACCCGTTCCCCTGGATGAGCGAAATGCTCGACCTCAAGAAGGAGCGCAACTTCTTCGAGACCCGCGTGATCGAATACCAAACCGGCGGTGCTCTCCGCTGGGATTGATTGGCTGCTAAGTGACGGGAACGAGGCTGGGCGCGCTCGCGCGTCCAGCCTCGCTCTTTTTTGGGGCTCGTCCCGAGCTCCCGCTCCCTGTAGGGGCCGAGCTTGACTCGGCCCGCACGTCACGCTCCCGCGCGTCGCCCTGCCTTCGGGCGCTTCGGGACGAACCTGGGACCAGGGGAGGCAACGGTGGAACGAGGGGTACAATTGCGGGGATGGTGAGCCGCAACTGGAGTGGGTGCCTTGCGGGCAAAAGACTTGGGATGGTTCCGCTAGGACTCCGAGTTGCGTCCTGGGGGGCTGAGAGAGACGCACCCGTGACGAAGACCTCCCCCCTGCTCCTTGCCCTGGCCCTGCTCGCCGTGGGCCCCGCGTTGGCCGACTGGCCCACGCACTACACCCTCACCGGCGCCAAGGGGGTGACCGGCACCCTCGAGCTGGCCGACGCGGGGGAGACCCTGCTGCGCAAGCGCGAGAAGCTCGACGTGCGGCTCACCTTTGGGGCGACCCCCGAGACCCAGCGCGAGCTCAAGGGCACCCTGACCCTCACCGGCGACGTGTTCCGGGGCGGCCTGCGCAGCACCGCGGGCCTCGACGGCCGGGTGCTCGGGCGCCACGCCAGCCCCCCCTGGCAGGTCGAGCTGAGCCAGGGCCTGCAGCTCCGGGTGCGCCTGCAGCGCGCCGGCAAGACGGTGACCCTCAGCGGGAGCGCCCCGGTCGGCGCGCGCAACGCGGCCAACGAGGAGACGATCCGGCGCTTCTACGGCGCGTTCCAGCGCAAGGACGCCGCGGTCATGGCGGAGCAGTACGCCCCGGACGTGCACTTCAGCGACCGCGTGTTCCCCGACCTGCGCGGCGCTGCGGCGGGCAGCATGTGGGCCATGCTCTGCGAGTCCGAGGACCTGCGGGTGACCTTCAGCGGGGTGCGCGCGGGCGAGCGCTACGGCGTGGCCCGCTGGGAGGCCGACTACACCGTGTTCGGCAACCCGGTGCACAACGTGATCGACGCCAACTTCGAGTTCGACGAGGCGGGCGAGATCGTGCGCCACGTCGACAGCTTCGACTTCGAGCGTTGGTCGAGCCAGGCGCTCCCGGGGCCCGCGCGCTTCGTGCCCAGCGGCGTCTTGATCTCGACGATCCGCGCCGGCCTGGCCGTGCAGCTGCACCGGTTTCGCCGCAAGCAGAGCGCCGCTCCGCAGTAGCCGGCCCCCGCGCCCCTGAGCCCCACCGCTAAGGTCCTGCGATTCAGGAAGTTCGACCTCCCGCTTCCCCTTGCGAGGGGTAGTGGGCCATCGCTAAGGTCACACTAGTGGACAGTCTGCGGGTGCTGATCGTCGAGTCTGACCCCGGCGCGGAGAACCAACTCCGAGCGGCTCTGGCTGCAGCCCTGCCCGACGTGCGGATCGAATGCGCCCGCGACCTGCCCAGCGCGTCGCGCCTGCTGGCCAAGACCTCGATCCACTGCGCCCTGGTCAACGAGGAGGCCTTCAGCGACCCCCAGACGCCCTGGGCCGAGCTGCACCCCCAGCAGCCCGGGAGCCGCCCCGCGCTCTTGATCCTCACCGCGGAGACCCAGGCGCGCCCGTCGACCAATCGCCTGAGCCGCAAGGAGCTCACCCCGCGCGTGGTCGACCGCGCCGTGCACTACGCGATCGAGCGCCAGCGCATGGAGCAAGAGCTGGGCAGCGTGCGGCACCGGCTCGAGGCCCTGACCCTGGTCGACCCGCTCACCGGCTGCCTCAACCGTGAGGGCATGGAGGCCGAGCTCGCCACCCTGCACGCCGACGGGATCCCCTGCGTGGCGATCCTGATCGACCTCGACGACTTCCAGCGGGTCAACGAGACCTGGGGCTACGCCTCGGGCGACCTCGTGCTCCGCGAGGCGGCGCTCACGATCCGCGGCTGCCT
The DNA here is from genome assembly GCA_020425635.1 of Planctomycetota bacterium. Classification (GTDB taxonomy): domain Bacteria; phylum Planctomycetota; class J058; order J058; family J058; genus JAGQRJ01. The sequence continues at coordinate 9,525 of JAGQRJ010000381.1, forward strand.
GCGCGGGGGGGATATCCTCGCCCGCGTCGGCGGCGACGAGTTCCTCGTGCTGCTCCCCGAGGCGAGCTCGCACGACGCGCTCAAGATCGGCGAGAAGATCCGCCTGCACCTCGGCGAAGCCCGGATCGAAGACGCCTCGGGCGAGATCCAGGTGACCGCGAGCCTCGGCGCGACCAAGGTCAACGAGCAGACCCGCTCGGGCATGGAGCTCCTGCAGAAGGCCCAGTGGGAGCTGCGCGAGAGCAAGCGCGCGGGCAAGAACCGGATCTCCTGGACCACGGTGCTCCCCGAGACCCGCGACGAGCCCTTCCCCGAGCGCTCCAAGGTCTTGCAGCAGATCTGCCGCGGCGAGGGGATCCGCGTCGTGCAGCAGCCGATCGTGCGCCTCGCCGACGGCGAGGTGATCGGGCACGAGCTCCTGACCCGCGGGCCGGTCGGCCCCTACGACATGCCGATCGACTTCTTCCGGATCGCCCAGGAAGAGCGCGTGCTCAACGCCGTCGACCTGCGCTGCCTCGAGGCCTGCGTCGCGGCCAGCGCGAAGATCCCGGCCGACCGGCACATTCACGTGAACCTCCTGCCGTCGACGATCCTCGACACCGGCCCCGCGCGGATCCAGGAGGCCATGGGCGGCCTCGACGGGCGCAAGGTGTTCCTCGAGCTCGGCGAGCGTCAGCTCTTCGGCGACCCGACCTACCTCCTCGACTCGATCGAGACCCTGCGCGAGTCGGGGATCAACCTCGCGGTCGACGACGTCGGCTTCGGGCGCAGCTGCCTCGAGAGCCTGATCGTGCTCCGCCCGCACCTGGTCAAGATCGACCGCGGCTGGGTCACCGGGGCCTACCTCGACGCCTACCGCACCAACTGGCTGCAGCGCTTGAAGCTGATCACCGACGCGCTCAACATTCCCCTCGTCGCCGAAGGAATCGAGACCGATCAAGACCTCGACTTCGTGCGCAAGCTGGGCTTCGAGTACGGCCAGGGCTACCTCTGGGGCAAGCCCGCGCCGATCGAGTAGGCCGCCATGCAGCGCAGCCGCCTCGACGACCGCTCCCCGCGCTCCGAGACGCCCGCCTGGGACGAGGACGAGGAGCTGATCTCTCCGCTGCGGCGCTCCTCGTCCGGCGCAGAGGACCCTTCGCTCGTGATCCCGCCGCCCGCCGCCGCCGCGCCAGGCGCGCCGCCGGCCGGGAAGGCGGGGATCTCGATCCCCGCGAGCAGCCCCACCTCGCGCAGCCAGGGTCCGGCGCAGTCGATCACCCACTGACAGGAGATC
>JAGQRJ010000382.1 GCA_020425635.1 Planctomycetota bacterium
CACACTGTCGCTTGCGCCTCGCTCGCGGCGGCAGAGCCGCCGACTCGCTCCGGCGCAGCCCGCCTGCTTCGCAGGCGGCTACCCCGCAAGCTCACCACTTCGTGGTGAGCTTTGCGGGCTAGCCCGCCGGCCGCTCAGTCGCCCGAGCGCAGCTTCCCGCGGCGCTCTGCGAGGACGGCCTCGCTGGCGGTGGTCTGCGCGCCCTGATGTCCGTCGAGGTCGGCGAGCCGGGCGGCGGCGAGCGCCAGGTAAGCGGGTTCGCGCTCGCAGCTCACCCAGCGCCGCCCATGGGTCTCGGCCACCACCGCCGTCGTGCCGCTGCCCCCGAACGGGTCGACCACGAGGTCGCCCGGGTTCGACGAGGCGAGCAGCAGCCTGCGGATCAGCTGCACGGGCTTCTGGGTTGGGTGCGCGGTCTTCTCCCGGGTCCCGTTCGCGAGCACGGGGACCTCGAGCACGTCGCGGGGCCGGGCTCCGAGCGGGTGCGGCGTCCACCCCCGGCCCTTCGCCTTGGCGCCCCCAAACTGGCTGCTCTCGGCCTGCGTGCGCGCCGGGTAGCGCACCGTGTGGGCGTTGTAGGGCACGCGCACGTCGTCGGTGTTGAAGACGAAGCGCTTGCCCTTGCGCAGAACCAGCACGCTCTCGTGCGAGCGGCCCCAGTCGTCGCGGAGGTTGGCCTTGTTGCGGTAGTACCACACCAGCCAACGGTTGCTGGCCCAGGCCCGCGAGACCGCGACCTTGATCTCCGCGAGGGTCTCGCTGAACCCCATGACGTAGAGCGTGCCCTCCGGCTTGAGCGCGACGCGCGCGGCCTCGACCCAAGCTCGGGTCCACTCGAGGTAGGCCTCGAGGTCGGGGAACCGGTCCCAACCCGACTTGCCCAGCCCGTAGGGAGGATCGGCGATCACCAGGTCCACCGAGCCCGGCTCACACGCACGAAGCCAGGCGACCCCGTCGCCCTCGAACAAGACCCCGTGTTCACCCCGGTAAGCGGTCTTCATGGCTGCGCACGTAGCGCGGCTGTCGCGCACACGCAAAGAGGTCCGGCCAACGCCAGGCAGAGCCCGACGCGAACCGGACCTCTCGAGCTGCGGCCCTGCCTAGAAAGGCAGGTCGCTGTCTTGAACGCCCATGGCCTCTTGCATCGGCGCGTCCTCGGGGGCGCCACCGTACGTCTTGCCGTAGCCGCCGTTGTCGTAGCCGCCGCGGTTGCCGCCGCCTCCGCCGCCGTAGCCGCCGCGGTTGCCACCGCCGCCGTAGCCGCCGCCGCCGCCGCCGCCGTAGCCGCCGCCGCCGCCGCTGTAGCTCTCTTCGCCTTCCGCCTCGTAGCTGCTGCCGCCGCCGCCGCCGGCGCCGGCGCGGTCCAGGAACTGCACGCGCTCTGCGACGATCTCGTGCTTCGAGCGCCGCTGGCCGTCCTTGCCCTCCCACTCGTCGAAGGACAGGCGACCCTCGACGAAAACTTGGCTGCCCTTGCGCAGGTATTGCTTCGCGGTCTCCGCCTGGCGGCTCCACACCGTGACGTCGATGTAGCAGACGTCCTTCTTGCTCTCGCCCGAGTTGCTCTTCCACTCGCGGCTGGTCGCCAACCGCAACTCGGCCTTCGGCGTACCGTTGGGCAGGTAGCGCAGCTCGGGGTCACGGGTCAATCGCCCAATCATCATCACCTTGTTCAAGTTAGCCATTCGGCACCTCTCTGTTCGTCGACGACTCAGCTCGCCGAGAACGGTAAATTACCCCCGAGGTCCGACAGGCTGGGCGCTCCACACCCGCGGCACGATTCCAAGGTGCGGCCTTTGTTTGGGTTGTGTGCCCCGTAAAGCCCGTCCGGACTTCGCCCAGCCGGACTCATCCTCCCACCCCGCTGGACGCGGCCGGCCGGCGACGGGGACGTCGGGTATCCTGCGACCTCGCGGAAGAACGGGGGACCCATGGCGCGCAGCCGCAGCAAGAGCAAACCAGCGGGGATCCCGGCCCTCGAGCTGGGGGCCGAGCTCGAGCGGGGGCTCGAGGCGAGCTGCTTGCTGATCGTCGGAGAAGAGGACTTCTTGCGCACCGAGGCGCTGGCTGCGCTGCGCGCCGCCAGCGAGGCCTCGGCTCAGCTCACCGAGTTCGACGGCGACCGCGCCGCCCTCTCGGCGGTGCTCGACGAGCTGCGCACCCTGTCGTTCTTCGGGGGCAAGCGAATCGCGGTCGTGCGCAAGGCCGGCGGGAAGCCCGGCTTCGCCTCCGAGCACGGTGAGGCGCTCGCCGCCTGGGCCGAAGCCAAGCCCAAGGCGACCCTCGTCCTCGAGGGCGCGAAGTTCAACAAGTCGACGAAGGGCGTGAAGGCGCTCTACAAGGTCGCCACGGTGGTCGACTGCGCGCCCCCCTCGGAGCGCGGACTCCTGAGCTTCCTCCGCGCCAGGGCCAAGCACTGGGAGCGCCCCTTCGCCCGCAACGCGGACCTCGCGCTGCTCGAGCAGCTCGGCGGCCAGCAGGTCCCCCTCGCCCAGATCGACGGCGAGGTGCGCAAGCTGGCCGGCGCGGGCGAGGGGCCGATCACCGCCGAGCAGGTCGTCGCCCTCGCGACGACGGGCTCGAGCGAAGCGTCCTTCGACCTCGTCGACTGCGTGGGCCAGGGCGACCTCCCGCGCGCGCTGGGCAAGCTGCAGTCGATGTTCCGTGATGGCCTCGTCGGCCGCGGCGGCGAGCGCACCCGCGACGAGAGCGCGATCGCGTTCATGCTCCTCGGCCTGCTGCGCTGGGACCTCGGGCGCCTGCTGCGCGGACGCGCGCTGCTCGAACAGAACGCGCCGCGCCACGCGATCACCGACGCGCTCAAGGTCTACCGACAGAAAGAGGCCTTCCTCGCCCGGCTCCGTCGCGCCGACCGCGCGAGCCTGGGTCGCAAGCACGCGCTCCTCCGCGCAGCCGACGCAAACCTCAAGAGCTCCGGCGACCCCCGCGGCACCCTGACCGACGTGATCGTGCGCCTCGCGGCGGGCTCCTAGCC
>JAGQRJ010000383.1 GCA_020425635.1 Planctomycetota bacterium
GGGTGCTCGAGGCCCTCGCCGGGATCGCGGGCGGCGGCGCGCCGACCCTCGCCGAGGACGCGAGCCTCGAGGAGGCGCGTCAGGCCTGGGAGGCGTGGTGGAGCGAGCACCAGACCGACTACGCGGCCGACCGGGTGCGGGAGGTCGTCTCGGCGTGGCTCGCCAAGCGCGCGGTGCCGCTGAGCGAGGCCGAGGCCAAGGCCGACGCCGAGCTGGCCGCGCTCGTGGGCGTCGGGCAGCTCGCGGCCCCCCAGCTCATGGAGGCCTTGCTCGACGCCGACACCCTCGAGGCCGAGCGCCAGGCCGCCTTCGGCCTGGCGGCGGTCGCGCACAAGCCCTGGGACCTGACCACGACCTCCGAGGAGCGGCAGGCCTACGCCCAGGAGTGGGAGACCCAGCGCGACGCGCGGATCCGGCGCTGGCACGAGCGCGCCAAGGAGCGCGCGCGGAAGGCGGCCAAGCGCCGGGGGGAGGAGCCCCCCACCGAGTTCGAGCTGCCCACCGACGAGGCGATCCTCGCGGGCTTCGAGGCCCAGGACGCCTTCGTCGCCCGGCGGGAGCAAGAGGACTTCGCGCGGCACCGCTACCGCTGGGGCGACTGGTGGTATCGCGCCGAGGAGTATTACGTCGACTTCGCCCCGGCGCGCCAGCTCACCCGGTCCTTCGCCCAGACCCAGTTCGGGCGCTGGTTCTCGCGGCTGATCGTGTTCGACCTGGGGGAGAGCTACAAGCAGAAGCGCCCGGTGTCCGAGATCATTTGGGACGCCTTCAAGAAGACCCTGCAGCTCAACGTGATCGCGATCCTGCTCGCCTACCTGTTCGCGGTCCCCCTCGGCGTCTACTCCAGCGTCAAGCGCGGGACCCTCGGCGATCAGGTCAGCACCCTGACCCTGTTCTTGCTCTACTCGGTGCCCTCGTTCTGGGCGGGGGCCATGCTGATCCTCCTGTTCACCGGGCCGCCCTTCCTCTCCTGGTTCCCGGCGCACCACCTCAACCGCCTCGACGCCGAGGCGCTCAGCTCCGGGGAATACCTCCTCGACCGGCTCTGGCACCTGGTGCTGCCGGTGTGCGCGCTGACCTACGGGCAGCTCGCGTACATCTCGCGGCAAATGCGCACGGGCATGCTCGAGGTCCTGGGCCAGGACTACATTCGCACCGCGAAGGCCAAGGGCTTGCCCCAGTCGGTGGTGATCGGCAAGCACGCCCTGCGCAACGCGCTGATCCCGATCCTGACGCTCATGGGGGGGATCCTCCCCATGCTCTTCGCCGGGAGCGTGATCATCGAGACGATCTTCACGATCGACGGTCTGGGGAAGGTGTTCTTCGACTCGATCCTCTCCCGTGACTACCCGCTGATCATGGCGATCCTCATGATCTCCGCCTTCCTGACCCTGCTCGGGATCCTGGTCAGCGACATCGCCTACGCCGTGGTCGACCCACGGATCGAGTACCGATGAGCGCCGCGCACGAGCGACCTGAAGATCCCACGGGCGGCCCCGCGGCGCCGGCCGACCCGCCGGCGCTGGCGCCCGCGCCGCGCGGCGAGTCGGCGGGCGAGATCGCCTGGAAGCAGTTCCGCGCCAACCCGCTGGCCCGCTTCTCGCTGGTGGTGATCCACCTCCTGTTCGGGTTGGCCGTGTTCGCTCCGCTGATCGCCAGCGCCAGGCCTG
>JAGQRJ010000384.1 GCA_020425635.1 Planctomycetota bacterium
CCCGGGGGTCGACCTCGCGCGGCAGCGCGGCCGCGCCTCAGCAGGGCTACGACTACCCCGGGCGCTCCGAGCGCCAGCAACCGGGCTGGCAGGGCGAGGTCGCCCAGCCGCCGGCGAACGCGCCCGCCCGCCGCGGCCCCGTGGCCGCGAGCGCCGAGGAGGCCTTTGCCTGGGTCATGGGCGAGCTCAAGGCGCAGGGAGGGCTGCTGCCGAGCATGCTCGAGAAGACCAAGCCTCGGCTGCGTCCGGACGGCGACGCCCTCGTGCTCGTGCTCTCGGCGAGCACCATGCTCTTCGGGCAGATCGAGTCGCCCCGCAACCGCGAGGCGATCGCGACGCTCATGGGGCAGGCCCTCGGCGCCTCGGTCGAGCTGCGCTTCGAGCGCATGGAGCCCAGGGAGGCCAGCAGCGGCCCCGCGAGCGGCGCCAGCGCGTCCTCGGTCTACGAAGAGCCCCTGGTCAAGTTCGCTCAGCGCGAGCTCGGCGCCCAGATCATGCAGCAATAGGCGGCGGGGCGGGCTAGGCCTCCAGCACGTCCGCCAGCTCTGTGCGCAGGTAGCCGCCCAGCTCCCTCGCCTCGGCCTCGTCGAGCGCCGTGGCGCGCGTGGCCAGGTAGAGCGAGAGCGCGTCGTCCGAGCGGAACGCGACCAGGCTGGCCCCCATGCTGCGGCACACCGGCGGGTGCATGAGGTAGCCCCGCAAGGCCAGCGCCCCGGCGGACTCCTCCTCCACGACCCGCCCCAGACCCTCCGGATCTTCGAGCCAGGTGTAGTGTCCGCTGGCGAAGCCGCTCCAGGCGTCGTCGGCGGCGAGCCGCCGAAACACCGGCCACGGCAGCCAGCGCCCGGGGGCGGTGAACAACGGCATGGCCAGGTGCGCGCGGTCGGCGCGCTGCCGGCGGAGCTGCTCGCCGAAGCGCCGGGCGAGCACCCCCAGCGGCGCGCGGCCAGGGCCGTGGAACACCAGGGGCGAGACGAGGTTCCCCAGGACCTCGGTCGCCTCACCGCGGCGGATCGAGAACGGGACCTCGAGGCTGACCTTCGAGCCCGGATCGACGCAGCGCGCGGCGTTGAAGCGCGCCAACGCGCGAGCCCAGCAGGCGGCCAGGCACACGCTCGCGGTCACCTCGTAGGCGCGGGCGCGGACGGCGAACACGGCCAGCTCCGCGGGCGCCAGGCGGTAGACGTCCACCCGCACCGCCCCGGGCCCTGCCGAGCGGATCGCGAGCCGCGTCGCGTCCCCGCGCTGCCCCTCGCGCTGGAGCCAGCGCAGGGTGCGCCACATGGCGGCGAGCTTCGCGCGCCGCCCCCGGAGCAGCGAGAGCACCCCGAAGGGGTGCTCGGGGGTCCCCGAGCGCGTCGCCGCGGGCTCCCGCCCCGCCGCGGCCAGGGCCGCCGCGCGGAGGAAGGCTTGCACCACCGTGTAGAACGCCTGCCCGTCGGCGAGGGCGTGGTGCACCCGGAACGCGACCCGCCCGCCGCCCTCGCTCGGCGACCAGCGCACCGCGAACGGCGGGTCGCGGAAGGGATCCACCAGCTGGTTGCGCCAGGTCGCCAAGCCCTCGGCCGGGCCCTCCTCGAGCTCCAGGCGCGGCGCCCCCGCCCAGCGCACGCCGACCAGGCCGGCGCGCAGGCGCTGGCCGAGCTGAGGCCAGCGCCGCAGGGTGTGACGCAAGGCCCGCTCGAGCGCCTCACGCCTGAGCGGCCCCTCGAGCTCGGCCTCGCAGGCGAGCTGCAGCGCGACCCCGTGCGCTTGCTGATAGGCGACGAAGAAGGCGTCGACCTGGGTCAGTCGGGTCAGGGGACGATCCGCAGCACCGGCTTGCCGATTCGAGCGCGGTCGAGGAGGGACTCCTGCGCCGCGCCCGCGTCTTCGAGGGCGTATTCCTCCGCGACCTGAGGCACGAGCAGCCCGCGCCCGACCCAATCCAGGATCTGGACCATGAGCTGGCGCAGCTCGCCGGGGTGCTCGAGCAAGGCGCGCAGGTGGAAGCCCAACACCCCGCGGGTGTGGTGCAGGAGCTGGAGCGGATCGATCGGCTCCGTGCGCCCGCTGCTGCAGCCCACGCACACGACCCGCCCCCAGGGGCGCAGCCGGCGCAGCGCGCCGCGGAGGAACTCGCCGCCCACGCTGTCGAGGACCACGTCGGGCGCCGGGGCCACGTCGAGCGCGTCGGGCGAGAACACCGCGGCCGCGCCGAGCTCGGGCGCCAGCTTGCGCTTGGCGAGGGTCGAGGCGAAGGCGATCGTGCGCAACCCCAGGCAGTGCGCGATCTGCAGAGCGGTGCTCCCCAGGCTCCCCACGGCCGCGGGGATCCACACGGTCTCCCCGGGCTGGGCGCGCGCGAGCCGCTGCAGGCACGCCAGCGCGGTCAAGGCAGAGACCGGGAGCGCCGCCGCGGCGTTGGCCCCCAGGCGCAGGGGCCACGGGGCGCAGGCCTCAGCGGCGACCACGGCGTGGGTCGCGTAGAGCCCGCCCGAGGCGACGGCGATCACACGCTGACCGACCTCGAGCGACCGGACCCCGCGGCCGCGGGCGCGCACGATCCCCGCCGCCTCGCACCCGGGGACGAAGGGCGGCCGCGGTCCGCCGACGTAGGCCCCCTCGCGTTGCAAGAGGTCGCCGAAGCCGACCCCGGCCGCGTGCACCTCGAGCAAGACCTCGAACTCCCCCGGGCTCGACAGGTCGAGGTCGACCCCCTCGAGCCGCTCCGGCCCCCCGAAGCCCACGACCTGAATTGCCTTCACCTGCCTGCCTCCGACGCGATCCGGCGGGCCACGGCGCGAGCGTCGCGCGCGATCCCGCGCAGGAACGAAGACGCCAGGCTGCGCCCGTAGCGCACCCCCAGCACGTAGAGCCCCGGCACGCCTGGCGCCGCGGCGCGGGTCAACGCCGGCTCGCCTCGCCCGTCGCGCGCCACCAGCTCGCCCAGGTGCGGCGCGGCGTGGCGGTAGCCGGTCGCGTAGACCACCAGGTCGGGCTGCAGGGCTCCATGTTCGCCGCGCACGGTCTCACCATAGCGCGTGATCGCGCCGAGGTCCCGCAGGCTCCCGCGGCGCAGGGCGCGGGCCAGACCCAGCCCCAGCGCCGGGTCGCGGGCCCAGCCGCGGTGCGGTCCCGGCCAGTGCCCGGGCCAGAACTCGAAGGGCCACACCAGGTAGTGGCTGTCGACGCCGAGCACGTGCCGCGGCACCGCGCGCGGCGCCGACCGCGCCGCGAGGGTCACCTCGCCGCCGCTGGGGCGCACCCGGAGGTAGGTCTCGACGGTCTCCCGGGCCGAGGTGCCGCAGCCCACCACCAGCAGGCTCCGCGCCTGGGCCAGGTCGTCGGCGCGCACGTCCCGGGTGTGGAGCGCGGGCCACGGCGGCGCGGCGGGCGCGTCCTCAGGCAGCGCGGGGTGCGTCGTGCCCCCGCTGGCGTCGATCACCCAGCGCGCGCTGCGGATCGAGGTCCGCTCGCCCTGAAGCACCTCGACCTCGAACCGCCCGTAGCGCCGCCAGACCCACAGCGCGCGCACCCCGCACTCGACCTGCACCCGCTCTTGCTCGCGGTAGCGGTCGAGCTCGGCGGCGTAGCAGCCCAGCGAGAGGTAGGTCGGCCGCCCGGGCGTGAAGCGCATGCCGGGGAGCCGCGAGAGCGCCTGGGGGGTGAGCAGCGTGACCTCGGGGTCGAGCAGCTTCCACCCGTGGCTCGGCTGGTCCCCCGCCTCGAGCACCGTCGCCGAGATCCCGCGCGCGCGCAGGCAGGCAGCGGCGGCGAGCCCCGCGGGGCCGCTCCCGAGGATCAACGCCTCGCTCACGCGCCCTCCCAGGCGGCCAGCCAGCGGGCCACCCGCGCGTCGCGCGCCGCGATCGCGGCCTCCCAGCCGGGCGCCGGGGGCTGGAGGCTGAACACGAGCTCGGCCTGCGCGCGGAGCTCCCCCGCGACCTCGACCCACGCGCGCGCCACCCCGCTGCCGTGCTCCCAGCGCAGCTGCTCGGCCAGGACCTCGAGGGTCACCCCCTCGGCGGGGAGCGGAGTCGGCGCGGGAAAGCGCGCGGCGCGCACGAGGCCCAGCACGGCCCAGCGAGGCTCGGCGTGGAGCTCCTCGAGCAGCGGGCCCGCGGTCTGGGCCATGAGCTCGAGCAAGAGCGTCCCCGGAACCCACGACGTCTCCGCAGCGGGGTCCCCGAGCCGCCCGAAGCTCCCGGGCACCTGCGCGCGGGCCCGGGCGCAGGCGCCCTCGAGGCGCAGGGCCTGGATCAGCGCGAACACGGCGCCCTCACGCTCCTCCCCGGCGGCGCTCGGCCAGGCGCGCGATCGCGGCCACGGTGCAATAGCGGGGCAGGGTCTGGCGGTGGACCCGCTCGGGGAAGGTCTCGGGCGGGGTGTCGTGGAGCAGGGCCATGAGCTGCGCGCGACCCGCCGCGGTGAGGACCCCGTCGTCGCCGCAGAACTCCGCCTCGGGGAGGCCCCCGCGCGCCAAGCCGGCGAGGGTGCCCTCGGGGATCTTGACCCCGAAGCGCTCTTCGACGCGAAACAGCAGGTCGAGCAGGTCCATGGAGGTGAAGCCGTGGTCGTAGAACAGCAGGTCCCCGGCGGCGACCGGGGCCTCGGCCTCGAGGGCGAGGGTCTCGCGCACGAGCTCGACCACGGCGGCGAGGGTCTCGGGGGCGGGCTCAGGCATGGTCGGGTCCCCTGCGCAGCACGATCGCCGCGTTCTGCCCTCCCATGCCGAAGGAGCAGGAGAGGACGTGCTCGAAGCTAGCCGCGCGCGGAGCGCCGAGCACGTGGTCGAGGGCGCACTCGGGGTCGGGCTGCTCGAGGTTGACCGTGGGCGGCAGCGTCTGCGCGCCCAGGCTGAGCACACAGACCACCGCCTCGAGCGCCCCCGAGGCCGCCATGGCGTGGCCGAGCGCGCCCTTGACGCTCGTGACCGCGGGGCCCGGCGCCCCGAACACCCGCCGCAGCGCGGCGGCTTCGGCCAGGTCCCCGACCCGGGTCCCCGTCCCGTGGGCGTTGACCGCGCCGACCTCGGCGGGCTCGAGCCCTGCGTCCTCCAGCGCGCGGCGCACGCAGCGCTCGGCGCCGGCGCCGTCGGGCGGGGGGCGGTTGAGGTCGAAGGCGTCCTGGCTCGTGCCGAAGCCGAGCACCTCGGCCAGGACGACGGCGCCGCGCGCGCGCGCGTGCGCCTCCGACTCGAGGACCAGCGCCCCCGCACCCTCCGCGAGGGCGAACCCGCGCCGTCGGCGGTCGAAGGGCCGGCAGGCGAGCTCGGGGGCCTCCCCCGCGACGTCGAGGGCCACCGCGCCCAGCGCGGCGAAGCCGCTGGCGTAGAGCGGGCTGAGCAAGGTCGAGCTGCCCCCCGCCAGGCAGGCCTCGAGCCGCCCGCTGCGGATCAAGCGCGCCGCCTCGCCCAGGGTCTGGGTCCCCGAGGCGCAGGCGACGGCGAGCATGCGCCGCGGGCTCCGGTGCCGCGCCGCGAGGGCCTGGAAGCAGGCGCTCGCCGCCCGGCGCACGAGGCCGGCCGAGGTCCACTGGTAGCTGTCGAGCCCCGCCGACCAGATCAGCCCCACGGAGCTCGCCGAGAGCCCAGCCTGAGCCAGGGCCGCGTCGGCCGCCCGCCGCCCGAGCTCGACCTCGCGCTCCGGGAGGTCGAGGGGCAGCGACGCGACCCCGCCGCCGGCGGACACCCGCAGCCCCGCCTCCACCAGGTGCGCCTGCCGGCGCACTCCCCAGCTCCCCGCCAAGAGCCCCGCCCACAGGGCCGCGGGATCGTCCCCCAGCGCAGACAGCGCCCCCAGCCCGGTGATCACGACCCGGGCGCTCACGTCAGCTCCCAGCGCACGGCGATCGCGTCGAAGCCGTCGCCTTCGCCCGCCGGGATGCGGTAGGTCCTCTCGGCCGCAGGGGCCTCGCGCAGGGCCACGAGCATGGCGTCGAGCCCCGCGCTCGCGCTCGGCCGCGGCGACCCCGCCGCCGCG
>JAGQRJ010000385.1 GCA_020425635.1 Planctomycetota bacterium
CGGCCTCGGCCGCGCGCTGGGCCGCGGCGAGCTGCTGAGCCTCGGCCTCGCGCGCGCGGGCCAGCGCCGCGTCGAGCTCGACCTGCGTCCCCAGGTCCGCGGCGGTCGGCTGCTCGGCGGCGGTCGTCTGCTTGGCGGCGGTCGTCTGCTTGGCCGCGGTCTTCTTCTTGGCGGCGGTCGTCTGCTTGGCGGCGGTCTTCTTCTTGGCCGCGGTCTTCTTCTTGGCGGCGGGCTTCTTCTTGGCCGCGGGCTTCTTCTTGGCGGCGGGCGTCTTCTTGGCCGCGGGCGTCTTCTTGGACGCGGGCTTCTTCTTGGGCGCGGGCTGCGCCTCAGCCGCCTCGGGAGACGTCGTGGGCCTCGCCGACGAAGACGACTTCGCGGCGTTCGCGTTCGTGGATCGGGGCGTCTTCGCCACGGGCTCTCCTCCCTTCGACTCTACTCGGAACCTCGGACCCGGGGGGAGCGCGCGTTGCACTGCGTTGCGCGTGCGCAAGCGGGGTCTTCCCCAGGCACCTCCCTGCTCTTCGGTCGCTCCCCCGGTCTCGCTGAACCCCGTTGCGGAGCCTGAGCCCCGGGCCGGGCCGAGGCGAGCTCGGCGATCGCGCGGGCGAGGGGCCGGGGTAGCGCCCGCGGCTCCGCGGGGGGCCGCTGCGGGGGCGGGGTTAGCCCCGCCCGAGGCCGAGCTCAGGCGCGCTGGTCGCGGATCAGGCCGAGCAGGTCTTCGAGCTCTTCGAGGCGGCGCTCGTGCTCCGGGCGGCCCTCCTCGCGCAGGAGCTGCTCGTAGCGCCGGCGGGCTTCGTTGAGGTCGAGCTTGGCCTCGCGCATGTGGTCGGCGCCGGAGATCAACCAGCACTTGGCCCGGCGCAGGAGCGAGAGCGGGAGCTGCTGCATGGCCTCGTAGCGGCTCTCGCCGCCGTCTTCGAGGAGCTCCCGGCAAATGTCGATCGAGCGCGTGAAGTCGTCGGCGGCGAGCAGCGGGTGGCCGACGCGCAGCAGGGCCTCGCCGCGCTGACGGAAGAGCAGGCTGCGGATCGCCTCGCGGCGCGCCTCGTCCTCGCCCCCGTCTTGCTCGGGGTCGAGGAGGCCGTCGGCGCGCTTGATCTGCTCGAGGGCCTCGCGGGGCTCGTCGGTGAGGTTCAGGGCCCCCGCCAGGTTGACCAGCGCGTAGGCGAGGTCGCCTTGCCCGGGGAGGGTCTCGTCGACGCCGTGCTCCTCGAACAGCTCGAGGCACAGCCGCAGGAGCGGGATCGCGTCTTCGGGGCGGCCGTGCTCGCTGAGCATGGCCGCCTTGGCGCCGAGGATCGCGGCGTGCACCGAGGGGCGGCCGTCTCCGAGGCGGCAGAGGTTGATCGCCTGGTCGTAGCTCTGCGCGGCCTCGTCGACGCGGTCGAGGTGGTCGACGAGGATCTCGGCCTGCAGCACGCAGAGGTTGATCACGGTGTCGACGAGGGGCCCGTAGACGTCGGCCTCGCCCTCTCCGCTGTCGCGGACGAGGACCGAGAGCAAGAGCGAGACCGCGCGGCGCAGGCCCTCGACGGCGCCCTCGGCGTCGCCAATGTTCAGGCTCGCCACCGCGCGGAAGAGGAAGATCTCGCCGAAGTCGGCGAGCGCCTCGGGGCCCAGGCGCGGCGACACCGCGCGCACCGCCTCGTCGGCGAGCTGGCGCGCCTCGAGCCACAGCCCGCAGCTCGCCAGGGCGTTGGCCTCGGCGTTGTGCGCCAGCGGCAGCAGCGCGAAGACCACCGAGTGCTCGGGGGAGAAGCGGCGCAGCGCCTGCACCGCGTCGTGGTAGCGCGCGCGGGCCGTGTGGGCCTCGTCGAGCTGCATGGCCGCGTCGCCGTGCTGGAGGTAGGTGCGGATCAGCTCGATCCGGTCTTGCTCGTCGTCGTGCTTGCGCACGAGCGCCTCGAGGAGCTGGGTGCGCTGCGCGAGCAGCGTCGACGCCTCGCTGGGCTCGACCTCCGCGGCGCGCAGCTCGAGGGCCCGCGCGAGCATGCGCCGGCAGCGCGTCGGCAGCGGCGCGAAGTCCGCGAGGAGGGTCAGCACCTCGCCCGCGAGCTCGGCGCGGGGGGGGCCCTCGACGCGCTGCGCCTGGGCGAGGAGGATCTCGGCGAGCTGCTGCGAGCTCTCGAGGTCGGAGGCGTCGTTGGCCTCGCGCATGCGCTCGATCAGCTCCTGGCTGGCCTCGTAGGCCTCCTGGGTGCGGCTGGCCATGTCGTAGATCGCCGCGCGCTGCAGCGCGACCCAGGGCTGGTCGCTCATGTCCGACCCGTCGAGCACCTCGATCGCGTGGTTGAAGCGCCCGGCGTTGGCGAGCATCTCCGCGCGCGTCGAGATCAAGAGCGCCTTCTCGGTGACCGAGACCTGGGGCAGCTCCTCGAGCGCGGCCTCGCTGCGCTCGAGCTGACGCAGCCCGGCCATGAGGTCGTCGTGGGCGTAGGCCACGCCGAGCTCCCGGTTGGCCTGGGCTTGCCACAGCGGCGCGTCTTCGCCGCTCAGCGAGTCGGCGCGCTCGACGGCCTCCTCGAGCACGCGGGTCGCGTCGAGCAGCTCGCCCTCGGCGAGGAGCGCGTGCCCCTGGTGCACGAGGAGCTCGACCACCAGCTCCTCCATTTCGGGGCCGACCGAGGTCGCGAGGCGCACCGCGTCGGCGAGCTCGGTCAGCGCCCGCGACTCGGCGTGGCCGCCCGCGAGGAGCAGGCGCGCCCGCTCGGCGAGCAGCTCGGCCCGCGCGCGGTCGCGCGCGGGGGCCTCGTCGTCGAGCCGCGAGAGCACGTGCTCCGCGCGCGCGAGCAGGTCGAGGGCGGTGTCGTCCTCGCCCAGCGCGAGCAAGACCTCGGCGCGCTCCCGCAGCGCTCGACTGAGCTCGACGCTGTCTCCCGAGCGCTCCAGCCGGCTGATCTCACGGGCAGTGCGGCGCAGCTCGTCGCTGGCCGACGGCTCGGGCTCGGACGGTAGGTCGTTGAGGATCAGGCTGTTGCTTCGACCCGCTGCGCCGCCAGACGGCGAGCGGTCTCCTCTGCGGCCGCGTGCAGGGCCTTCAGGTTGTCGGGCTGCGCCTCCGCCCCGTGAGGCAGGTGCACGAAGCCGACCGGGGTCCCCTCAGGGAGCCCTCGCCGCGCCAGCCAGTAGAACACCGCGTTGCAGAGGTAGCTCCCCGCGTCTTCCGAGAGCGTGCAGGCCACCCCTTCTCGCTCGAGGCGCTGCTTGATCCCGGCCAGGGGCAGGGTGCCGTAGAGCAGCTCCGGGGCGCCAGCCTCGATCACCTCGTCGCGGCAGAGCTTGCCGTCGACGTCGGGGACGCTGTAGTGCAGCCGGTTGCGGGCCGCGAGCTCGAGCCGCACCGGGCCCGACGCGTCGCCGTAGATCCCGCAGGCGATCACCGCCGCCACGGGCGCTCCGGCGAGCGCCTCTTCGAGGGCCTCGGTCGCCCGCTCGAGCTGAACCGGGAGGGTCAGGGCCTTAAAGCGAAACCCCTCACAAGACCGACCGTCCATGGCCTGGACGGCGTCCTGGGAGGGGTTGTGCGTGTGCTCACCGAAGGGCCCGAATCCGGTCAGCAGGATCGTCTCCTGCATGCAGCCTCCTCTCGGACGGCGCCTGTCCCTTTGATCATAGCCCAGGGGCCGGGGTAAGGCGAGCCGCGCCTGCGCTGGCAGACTCAATTCCACGGGCAGGGAGCCTCTTCGAGGCCCCTCGCCCGCACGGGGGTCGTCTCTGGCGCTTAGCGCTTGGAGAACTGGAAGGAGGCGCGGGCGCCGCGCTTGCCGGGCTTCTTGCGCTCGACCTGGCGGGAGTCGCGGGTCAGGTAGCCGGCGTCCTTGAGCTTCTGGTAGTTCTCGGGGTCGGCCTTGACCAGGGCCCGGGCGATCCCCATGCGGACCGCGCCAGCCTGGCCGTTGATCCCGCCGCCGTTCACGCTGACGTGCACGTCGAAGGTGTCGCGGACACCCACGAGGCGCAGGGGCGCGAGCAGGTGGATCTGGTCTTGCTCCCGGACGAAGTATTCCTCCAGGTTGCGCTTGCCCTTGAAGAAGAAGTGCCCGCTGCCGTTGGGGGTCAGGCGCACGCGCGCGACAGCAGCCTTGCGCCGTCCAGTCCCGCGGAAGAATTTCTCGTTGCTCACGACTCGATCCTGCCTAGATCTTCTCGAGGTCCAGCGACTGGGGGGCCTGGGCGCCGTGGGGGTGCTCAGAGCCATGGTAGGCCTTGAGCTTGCCGAGCATCTGACGGCCGAGCTTGCTCTTGGGCAGCATGCGCCGCACCGCGAGCTTGAGCACTTCCTCAGCGCGCCCAGCGTCCACGAACTCGCTGAAGGTGTTCGCCTTCAGGCCGCCGATGTAGCCGGTGTAGTAGGGGTATGCCTTGGTCTCGGCCTTGTTGCCGGTGACCCGAATCTTGGAGACGTTGGTGACGACCACGAAGTCGCCCATGTCCACGTGCGGCGTGTAGGTCGGGCGATGTTTGCCCATCAGGACCTTCGCCAGCTTGGTGGCCAAGCGCCCCAGGACCTGGTCGGTCGCGTCGACGTGATACCAGCCGCGGCTGGTCTGATCGGCCGTCTTGGCCATGTAAGTCTTCATGGATACTCGCTCGCAAACAGATCGCGAAGGTTATGAAGTCTGGGGGAAAAAGCAAGCCTCAACCATATATTCGCGGGCGCGGGCGGCCATCGCCGCCCCGTGGGTGGCGGACCGCCGCGGGAATCCCGCGGCGGTCGCCGGGCCACGGCCCTACTCGTCGAGGAGACCCGACGCAAAGTCCGAGCTGGGCTCGGGTTCGGCCACGACGGCGGCCTTCTTCGGCTTGGGCTCGGCCTTCGGCTTGGGCTCGGCCTTGGGCTTGGGCTCGGCCTTCGCCTTGGGCTCGGCCTTGGGCTCGGCCTTCGCCGGACGGCGATCGTCGACCAGGCCCGCGCCGAAGCCCGGCTCCTCGTCGCTGCCGTTCGACTCGACGCTGCCCTCGTCGCTGCGGTCCTCGCTCTTGCGACCCCCGCGGCGGCGGCGGCGGCGGCGCTTCGGCTCGTCGTCGCCGTCCGCGTCTTCGTCGCCGTCGACGTTCACCTCGTCCGAGCCGTCGACGTTGGAGTCGAAGTAGTGCAGGGGGTCACCGCGCTCGGTGCGTCCCGCTCCACCGCGGCGCCGGCGACGGCCTCCTCCGCCGGAGGTCGAGGTCTTGAGCGTGCCCTGAATGATCTCGGTCATGCTCTCGATGTCGCGGTGCTCGTCGGCGTTGAACACCAGGTTCTCGCCGTCCTCGTCCGTCTGGCCCTCGTCCTCGTTGGTGCCGTCGCGGTCGCGCCCGCGCCCGCGGCGAGACCGGCGGCGACGGCGGCGGCCGCCTTCGCCGTCTTCC
>JAGQRJ010000386.1 GCA_020425635.1 Planctomycetota bacterium
CGGGCGGCCCCACACGGGGCGCGGGCACCCCGCCTCCGGTCGTCGCGCGCGCGCTCAGCGCCGCCGCGGCGGGCCCCCTCCGCACCGCACGGGCAAGCGCGGGACCTGAGCCGCGGGGCCCTCGCGGGCGCAGCGGAGCTTCGCGCGGGCCCTGGGTTGGTCAGGGCCGGGCCAAGGTTGGAGGTTTCGCGACCTCCGGCTCGCTACAGTGGGGGCATGGCCGCGCCGACCTTCCTCGCGATCCTCGCCACCCTCGGCGAGGGTGCTCCGCTGCTCGAGACCCTCGACGGGTTGCTCGACCAGGCGGCCTTTGGCGTCTACGTCGACCACCCAGTGCAAGGCTGCGTCTACGCCAACTCGGTCCTCCTCGAGCAGTTCGCGCTGAGCTGGGAGGAGTTCCGCGGCTTCGGCTGGGCGCGCTGCGTGCACCCCGACGACGTCGAGCGCTTTCAGGAGGCGATCCGCCGCTTCGAGCACAGCCTCGAGCCCTTCTTCGTCAGCTACCGGATCGCGGGCGCCGACGGCGGGTCTCGCTGGCTCCGCGCCCAGGTTCACGCGCTCCGCGACGCGACCGGGGCCCACGTGGGCAGCGTGGCGATCACCAACGACGTGACCTCCGAGCGCGCCCAGGCCGACCGCACCGCCCAGGCCCAGAAGCTCGAGGCGATCGGGAGGCTCGCGGGCCGCGTGGCCCACGACTTCAACAACCTGCTGTCGGCGATCTACGCCGCGGCGAGCGTGATCGCGCCCGAGGTGCACTCCCCGGCGGGCAAGGAGTGCCTGGAGGCGATCGACTCCGCGGTCGAGAGCGCCCAGCAGGTGACCAACTACCTCTTGACCCTCAGCCGGCACAAGGTCCACGGACGGCCGTGCTGCCCCGACGCGGAGCTCGCGCAGCTCGAGCCCCTGCTGCGTCGCACCCTGGGGGAGTCGATCGACCTCGAGCTGGTCACCCAGTGCGCGGGCGCGTGGGTGCCCCTCGACCCCGGGCACTTCAGCCAGGTCGTGATCAACCTCGCGGTCAACGCGCGCGACGCCATGCCCCAGGGGGGGACCGTGGCGATCGTCACCCGGCGCGACGGCGAGCAGCTCGTGTTCGAGCTGCGCGACTCGGGTCCGGGGATCGCCCCAGACGTCATGCGCAGGGCCTTCGAGCCGTTCTACACCACCAAGGAGGCCGGCCGCGGGACCGGCCTCGGGCTCTCGACGGTCAAGGACCTCGTGCAGCTCGCGGCGGGCGAGGTCGCGCTGATCAGCGCCCCCGAGGGGGGCACCCTGGCGCGGCTCCGCTTGCCCGTGCTCGACCTCCGGCCCGAGGACGACCCGCCCGACGTCGAGCCGCTGCGCTCCGCCAGCGGAGCGCGCGTGCTGCTCGTCGACGACCACGACGCCCTGCGGCAGTCGCTCTCCTACGCCTTGGCCATGCACGGCTACCGGGTCACGGCCGCGCGCGACCTGCGCGAGGCCCGGGCGCGCCTCGCCGCGGAGCAGCCCGACGCGCTCGTCCTCGACGTCTTGCTCCCCGACGGTCAGGGGGTCGAGCTCCTGCGCGAGCTGCGCGCCGACTACCCCACGCTGCCCGTGATCCTGACCTCGGGCTTCGCCGGAGAGGCCAGCGCAGGGCTCGCGGACGACCTGGCGCAGGCGCACACCGCCTTCTTGCCCAAGCCGGTGCGCCCGCGCGACCTCGTGCGCGCGCTGGCCAAGCTCTTGCCGGGCGAAGCTTAGAAGCGCACGACCACCGAGAGGCTCGGCCCGAGGAACTCGAGGTCGAACTCGAAGAAGTTCGACGAGGCGCCGCTCTTGCGCGCCTCGAAGTCCACCGCGTAGTAGCGGTAGGCGAGCCGGATCCCCAGGTTCGACACGGGGTAGAGGGTCGCGCCGAGCTCGGCCTCGATCGCTCCCCCGCGGACCCCGAAGAAGTCGAGGTAGAAGCCGGCGAGCTTGGCGTCGACCTCGAAGTATTTGCGCAGCCCGACCTTCACCTCGAGCCCCAGCTCCGGGTAGGGGAGCACCTGGAAGCCGCCGAACTGGAGCGGGCTGCTGATGTCCGAGGTGTCCCCTCGGAGCGCGGGCTGGCCGAGCACCGAGCTCTCCAGCTCCCAGTCGATCCCCAGCACCCTCACGCCGATCAGGGGGGAGACGGCGACGATCCGGTTGTTGAGCACGTTGAGCTTGATCTGCGCGCCGCCCGTGAACTGCTGCAGCTTGGTCTTGAGCGCGACCCCCGCGGTGAAGGTGCGCCCGTTGAAGTTGATCGTGCGCTGCAGCACCCGACTCCCGCGGTAGGTGTGGGGCGCCACCACCTCGAGGGAGAGCGAGATCCACTCGCTGTCGAAGAACACCTCCGCCTCGCCGACCCCCTGATCGAAGAAGAAGTCCGACTCGACGTTCTGGGTCACCCCCAGGTCGCGCTCGGCGTTGAACGAGGTGCCGGGGACGTTGGGGCCGAAGCCCAGCGCCTTCCCCGAGACCAGGCCCTCGAGGCGCACCTCGGGGCGATACCACATGCCGAGGCGGACCCCGACCCAGCCCGTCTCGAAGTCGTCGTCGTCCTCCGCCTGGGCGGGGGCGGTCCAGGCGAGGCCCAGCAGGGCGGCGCACAGCAGCCAGCGGGTCATGGAGCGGCGGGGGCGGAGTCGCAGGGCGTTCATAAGTCCTCTGCGCATAGGCTACCCTCGCCACCGACAGCCCGGGGCTCACCCTTCGTCGAGCCCTCGACGGCTGCACACCGGCTCCTTAGGATTCGCGCTGCGTCCCTGGAGGCCTCATGCACCCCTCGACTCCGCTCGCCTGGATCCTCGACTCCCGCTTCGAGCGCGCCGGGCGTTAAGCGGCGAGCGTGCCCGAGCCCAGCTGCGAGACCTGCGCCGCCTTGCGGCGGGGTGGCGTGACCGCCTCCCCGCGCGAGGTGTGCCCGCCCGAGGCCGACGCGCTCGAGGTGATCGCGCCCGGCCAGGGCTACTCCGACCAGGCGCAGCTGCGTCGCTGCGCCTGCGGCGCGCTCTACCGCTACCGCTACCACCACGAGTACGACGTGGGCGGGA
The DNA here is from genome assembly GCA_020425635.1 of Planctomycetota bacterium. GTDB lineage: Bacteria > Planctomycetota > J058 > J058 > J058 > JAGQRJ01. The sequence goes on from JAGQRJ010000386.1 coordinate 3,048, forward strand.
GCTGGGAGGAGCGCTACCTGTGGCGGCTCGAGCCCGAGGCCGAGCGAGCGCTGGGCGCGGTGCTCGAGGCCGAGCGAGGCGAGCAGGCGGCGCGGCTCGCGCCCGCGCTGGGCGGGGCCGCCGAGGACCTGCGCGAGCACGCCGCGCTCTTGCTCTGGTGCTTGGCGAGCACGGGCGCCGAGGTGGACGACGCGCTCGAGGCGGCGTGCCGCGCGCTCGAGCAGCCGCCGCTCCTCGCGCGCGACTTCGCCTACCGCGCGCTGTTGAGCTTCCTCGAGCGCGGCGAAGACGAGGCGGGCCTCGTGCACGGCTGGCTCACGAAGCTCAAGACCGCCGAGCGCGACCCGCGCTACGCCTGGATCCTGCTCAAGGAGTGCGCGGCGAGCCTCGGCGTCGACTGAGCCCGTTGGCGCGAGGCTCGGGAGAGCGGTTACCGTACGCGGCATGCAGCCCCCGCCGCAGATCGGCCCCTTCCGCGTCTTGAGCGCCGTCGCCCGCGGCGGCGGCGGCGAGGTGTACCGCGTCGCGCACCCCGAGGGCGGGCCCGACCTGGCGCTGAAGCTGCTCGTGAACGCGCCGACCCCGCGCTCGCTGCGTCGCTTCGAGACCGAGGTCGCCGCGCTGCTGCGCGTCGCGCACCCGGGCGTGGTCAAGCTCCAGGCCACGGGGGTCCACGCCGGGCGGCCGTACCTGGTCATGGACCTGATCGAAGGCGCGACGCTGCAGGCGCAGCTCGACCGCGAGGGGGCGCTGCCCTGGCGCGAGGCGGCCGGGCTGGCCCTGCGCCTGGCGGAAGCCCTCGCCGAGTGCCACGCCCTGGGCGTGGTGCACCGCGACCTCAAGCCCGACAACGTGCTCCTCGACGCCGACGGCGCCCCGCGCCTGGTCGACTTCGGCCTCGCCCTCGACCTCGACGCCACGCGCTCGCGGCTGACCCAGTCGGGGACCTTCATGGGCACCCCGGGCTACTGGGCCCCCGAGCAGGCCAGCGGCAAGGCCTCCGAGCTCGGCCCGGGGGTCGACGTCTACGGGCTGGGGGCTGTGCTGTATGCGGCGTTGACCCGCTTCCCTCCGATCCGCGGGACCTCGATCAGCGAGGCGATCAGTCAGACCCTGAACCTGGTGCCCGAGTCGCCGCGGGTCCACGCGCCCGACGTGCCCGAGGCGCTCGAGCGGCTCTGCCTGCGCTGCCTCGAGAAGGACCCCGCCCAGCGCTACCCCAGCGCGCGCGCCGTCGCCGACGCCCTGCGCGAGCTGCTCCGCCCAGCCGCGCCGCCGGCA